>CAZJOE010000071.1:0-7737 GCA_964547555.1 uncultured Elusimicrobia bacterium
TGCCTCTCTCCGACTTAGGGAAAAAATAGTGGAATAATTCGTGAAAATTCCCGGACCGTGTGTGAATCTCATCTTTTTGTTTAAAAATATGAATCCCTATTTTTCCTGATTCATGAATAAAGTATTGATACGTATTTCTCAAGTCGTTGATTTCCATGAAAAACCAAACGCCAAATCCGACAACAAAGGAAGCAATTAAAAAGAAGCCCCAATAATGAGTGAATACCTCATTGAAAAATTCTTGTAAGAAAAACTTCGGATCATTCCCAATGACAGTGGAAAACTCAAAAATGGATAATGAGTAAAAAACCGTACCAGCGAAAAAGACAGTGGTGAGCAATACCAACGACAACCAGAGAGGCAAAACGAAGCTTTTTATAACGCCAAATTTATAGGCTTGTTTTAGGGTTGTCATCAGTTCCACTTTTGATTCCAAGTTTGTCTTTAGGCTTTCCGCTTGAGCTTGATCAACTGAAATCACGGAACGGAAATGTTCGAGCTCTTCGCCCATAATCTTCAAATATTTTTGACGGACTTCCTCGGGGACTGGCGCTGGTTTAAAAAATGAAAAAAGTTGCCGAAGGTACGCAGGGCCGGCAAAGGAAGCCTTCTCTCCCCGAAGATTCGAAAACTCTTGTCTCGTCGGCTTAGCGAACTTTCCGGTCTGGCCAGTCGCGCCCACGTGAGAATTAAACGGCGCCAAGAATAGTTTTTCGCCTTTGAAGAGTTGATTGAGGGAAACTTTATCGCGAGCGAAGGTGGAGAGATAAGACGATCCAGCGGCCTCGTCGAATTTCGTTATCTTCGGAGAAACGATTACGTATGAATTTTTTTGGTCTTTCAGAAGTTGAGCGATTTGAGGAGTGTGGAAACCACCGACAATAAGAACACTCGGCTGAACAGATTTTGTTTGTCCCAACAAACTGTCGACCATCTTATGGCTACGAATATCGGCTTGTGTGTAGAACTGCTCGAAGGGTTGAAGGACATCCCTCTCCCTACCCTCTCCCATAAAGGGAGAGGAAACAACGACTTTAAGACTTCGATATTTTTCCCACTCCTTTGGCGTTAATCCAAACTCCACTAATTTCCCGGCAAGAATCAAGTATTCACTCTCATTGGCGAGCGTTTTTTCCTGAGATGTTTTGGCGAGATCGGTTAACACTTGTTCTTCTAATTTGGCGACGCTTTCAAACAACTGATCGGCTTTAATCCCGTCGGACAAAAGAACATAACGAACGTAAGAGTCAAAAGCCGGATACCGTTTCAAAGAAACGCCTTTGGCTTCGCAGAGGGTTTTTAAGTTCTGGTAGTAAACACCAAAGCTGAGTTTCCCCATCCGATACGCCAGGCTTTGGGCCAACAAATCAGCGAGTTCATTTTCTTTAAGCACGCTTGTTAACTTCTCAAGAACTCTTTTTCTCTCTCCATCAACTTTGGCGAAGTCGAGCGAAGATTCCATCGTATAGGCTTCGAGGAACGTCTCGATGGTGAGATCGCCATTCTTTTGAGAAGAAAGATTTTTCACATAGGCTCCGAAGGTGACAGTGCCGTTGTGATATCCAATCCGCAAATCATCGAACCTCTTCATTTTTGGGGAGAAGACCTTCGCCTTTTTTTGGCTTAATTCTTGGTGGAGATTTTGTAGATCTTTTTTGACTTGGTCCTTCAGTTTGATCGTCGACAAGTAGGCTCGAAGATTGGCTTTGTAGGGTTCAAGAGAATCGACGCCAATAAACTGCGGAAGTTCAGTTTCGCTGGTAAGGCCGACGTAAGAGGGTGCGCCTATCTTGCTTTGGTTCAGGAAAAGGGTGGAAACCTCCTTGGTTTTATTTTTGTCGGGGAACGCACGAAGGCGGGTGAAGTCAAAGGGGTCAAACGCGCCTTCGACGCCGACCGTCCCCACTTTTTTCTGATCGATCAAACCCTGCAAAACACCGGCGATATTGGTTTGAGCTTCTGGATTTAAATGAACGTCTTGGATAAGAACAATCGGAGGTTGGTGAGACTTCGCTTCATAGACTTCTTGGATGGTCGCCTGGTTGAGCGGAATGGCTTCTAAAAGGGAATTAAGCGGTTTGGAAAGTTTGGCAAATTGGCGTTTATTGGTTTGGCTCCATTTGGCGGTTGTCGGCAGAACAGAGGGAGCAACGGGTATCTGAAGCCCGGCCGGTAGCGAGGCCACCTCGATTGCCTTTCGCCGTTCTTTCCAAAGATTGGATTCTGGCAACGAACCAAAAGCGATATTCGTCGACAAAACGCCGGTTAAAATCAGGACACAGGACTTTTTTAGGAGAGGGACTTTCGCCATCCCAAAAGTTTAAGAAAGTAAGGTTAAGATCGCCTTAACGTTACGTAAACTTTTAGTAAAGGAATGAGGAGGGACTTAAAGCGAAAACTGCTGAAAAAGAAGTTCTTTCCTAGGTGAGCTTCTTCACCAGCTCGTCTTTATTGATACCACGGGTTTGGATGTAATAGTCGGCCATGGCCGGGGTGATGGATTGGCCAATGCTGAGCAAGGCCTTGGCCACTTGGTCGATGATCTCTTTGGTGATGTTTTTGCTGTCGCCGGACTCATCGAATTTGAAGATGATGTTCGGGATTTGGCCGGACTGCTTGTATTCGGCCCAAATCAAATTGCTCGCGTAGGAGTCTTCCGTCTTGGTGTCGTTGTGGGCGGTGAAGGGAACGACCGGAATACCCTTTAAGGCCGGGTCTTTTTTTAAGGCCGCGTAGATCTGGTCCCCCGTCATACCGGGAAGCTCCAAATCCAAAATAATGACCTCCACTTTGGTGTTGGCCAAATACGGCAGCACATCCAATCCGTTGTTGATTTCTTTCACGTCCATTCCAAGACTGTCGAAAATCGTGAACAACAGCGTGCTTGTCAGCTCGTTGTCCTCAACAATCAACATTTTAGGTCGATTCATACTGGCTCCTCCCGCAATGGGATTAGAATTTTAAAAACTGTGCCCTTGTCTCTTCCATCACTTTCCACTTCAATTTGTCCATGATGCAAATGAACGATTTGCCGCGCAATGGTCAGCCCGTACCCTGACGCCCCTTGTTTGGCGTCCTTGGCTTGCCACCCCCGGGTCCAAATCCGTTCCACTTCTTTTGGGTCAATACCCCGCCCGTCATCCTTTACAAAAATCTGGAAAGCTCCGGGCAAGTGTTCGCATAAGACTTTAACTTTTCCGCCCGGGTCTGAAAACCGCATGGCATTGTTGATAAGGCTATCCAGCATCCGGACCAGGTCATTCTGATTCCCCTCGACGATAACAGATTCATCCGGGATTTTAGTTATTAATTCAATCTTTTTCTTCTCTGCGGGAGAATAGTATTTTTCACAGGAGGTCCGGATGCATTGGGTGATATCGATCGGCGACTTTTTGTATTCCCCCCGCATTGATTTCATAAGAAGGACAGACCGATCCTGATTAAGTTCAAAAGTTTGGTTCAAACGCGTCGCCACGTCTTCCGCCTGCTCAAGCAATACGTTTATCTTTTCCTTGGGTTGCTGAGAAGCCATGGGCGATTGTAAAAATTGGAGCGTCTGGACCAATGATTTGGTGTCATTGTTCATATCATGGGAATAGACCGCGGTGTGATTGAGCTCCATTTCCACCCCCATAATGTACCGCACCACTTCTTCTCCCATCCGGGCAAAGGAATGGATGGCCATTAATTCCTTCGAATTAAAAACGAACTCTTCCTTTTTGGGTCCACACACCAGAAGCCCCATCACTTTCCCGGAAAAAAGCAGCGGGGCCGCCACACTGGATTCGATCCGGTCCATGGTTTTCTTGACGGGATCCATCACCTCTTCCTTGATCACCAAATTTTTACTGGTCCCCACCAAGTCAAAAAGAGGATCATTTTTCTTAATGGCCAAACTCTTTCGATTGTCCCGTAAATTCTGAGCCAACGAGGATTTCATTCCCTCTTGGGAGCGAAGATGAAACTCTTCTTTCGACGGGTCGTAGAAGTAGACAGCCGCCATCTCGATAGGGAAGGTGTTCAACATGGAACGGACAATGTTTCGCGTCAGATCGTCGTACGTGTAAGGAATTTCCTTTTTTTGGGAGAAAACGGAATCGCTGTGCCGTCGTTCGGGATAGTAAAGTCTGGATTTATTCTTCGGGTTTCGGGTGATTTGATAGAGAAAAAATAAGACCGCAACAATACCAAAGATAACGTTCAGGGACACTGAAACGGCAAGATAATCAAAATGTCCGTTCATTTAAGGTTTATTAAAGTAAATCTCAAGAATGTACACAGAAATCAATGTAATTCCTCTAAAAGAATTTATCAAGGGATGTTTACAAGCTTATTACAACAATTTAAGGCGAAATTAATCCCGGATTAGGTATTATGGGGACGACAGAAAATGAAGTGGAGGATATGTCGATGAAAAAAACCCTTACCGCTGCACTCGTCTTAATCAGTGTTGTCGCGCAAGCCCCGCTCAAAAATCAGCAATCTTTGACCGGCGTTGGTGTCAATCTCAAAACTGCTTTGGGTCTCCAAGCGGCTTTTCCTTTGGCCAAAGCATCGATGGCCAAAAAAGCCTCAACCAATCAACAAGCCTTCCTTCCCACAAACCCGTATCAAAGTTACTTTGACCAAAACCCTTACGCCAAAACTGAGCTTAAAATAGACTTGGATAACTTTGAAATGGAATACGTCCTCAAAGTCCAGTAACGAACGGTTACATCGATAGAATTCGCCATTCCCGACGGTCTGCTTCTTCGATTTTTTCGACGTTAAAACCAATCATTCCAATCGTCCGTCCGTCTTCCGTTTCTGCGCTCACCCGCCAGCGGCCTTCTTCGAAATTCGACTTCGCCACATACCCCCTAAATCCATCCGACCGACCCCCCGTGACTTGCAACGAAACATAATCCCGATTCTCATAAGAGCCCGTCTGAGGGTTCTTTTTTTCCCATCTAATTCTCACGTCGTGGCGAAAGCGGCCGGGCGCAAAAATGCGGACGAAATAATAGACGGCTTCCCCCTCCGTGTACCGGTACGGGCGAGAATCTTTTCTCCAAAATAAATAAAACGGCGGCGCTTCGGTTTTTAAATCGTACACATCGTCCCGTTTCTCAATATTGTGAAAGATCCCCTGATATTGAACCGACAAGGGGACCGGCGGAATAAGCCGGAAAAAATAGAGAACCATAATGATGGCAATGAGGGTCCCCGCCGGCCAAAACAACCGGATCTTGGCTGCTCGATAATTCTCTCCCGGAGAAATCAACCACCCCGCCACTTTCCACGTCAGGAAAAACGAAAGCGCCATCGAAATAAGGAAAATAAAATCGCCCATGCGGCCGGCTAAAATGGGAACAAAATAAATGAGAAAGGAGGACCAACAGAAAGCATAAAAGCCCATCCGCAACCGGTATCCGAGACGGCGGACTCGCGGTATTTCATTGATAAAAAGCAGCGTTGCCAAGAGAACAAAAAAGGTGTAAGTCCTGATTCCCGAGGTGCTTTTAAAATAGAGAACCACGTAACAACTGAACAACCCTCCATAGACAAAATAGAGCGCTTCGTCGCTGTAACCCCACAATTTTTCAAGGCGGGGACCCGGTTTCCAAAGGCCGCGGTCTTTTCTGGATTGGAGAACGAGGAGGGCCGTTATGATCAGCAAATAGGCCAGTTGGATGCCCAAATCCAACCAAGCGTCAATACGAATAATTGTTAACGCGTCGAAAAGGAATCCGCAGACAAAAAGGATGCCGTTTTGATGGTGCCGGGCCTGAGACCAGGCGTGTCGGATCCGAGTGGTTTCCATTAGGACGGATTTTTGGGAAGGAACTTATAGACTTTTTGCATGAGCCGCTCGTTGCTGTAAGGTTTGTTGAGGAAATCGTCGGCGCCGGCTTTAAAGGCATTTTCAGCGTCTTCCAAATGAGGCAAGGCCGTTAAAACCAAGACAGGAATTTCTTTCGTGGAAGGGTGCGTCTTCAGCAAATTGAGAACGTCGTAACCATTGAGGAGGGGCATCATCACATCTAAAATAATGAGGTCCGGTTTTTCAGCCCGCGCCGCTTTCACGCCTTCCTGTCCGTCGCTGGCGGTGGCCACCTCGAAATCATCCAGTTCCAGCCGCGCTTTGATCCCAGCTTGGATATCGGGTTCATCCTCCACCACCAAGATTTTCTTCTTCTTGTTAAATAGCCCCATCGATTTTCCCTTGAAGTTCGTCGGTCAATTTTTTAACCCGCAACATCGACGCGACCCGCGCTGTCAATTCCACCATTTGAAACGGCTTGATCAAAATTTCATCGGCTTCTTGAGTCGTCTTGGAAATCTTTTCCCGCAAATCTTGTTGGCCCGTCATCAAAATCACCGGGGTGAATGATTTTACTTGGGATTTGATCCGGCGGCATATCTCCAACCCATTTTGATCCTGAAGAAGCATATCCATTAAAACCAAGTCCGGGTTTTCTTGGGCCGCCAATCGCACCGCTTCGTCGCCCGTGGAAGCGGTGATGGATTTAAGGCCTTCCATTTCGAGGGCCTCCTTAATCACGTCCAAAATGTCCGGCTCGTCGTCAACGATAAGAATGGTCGGAGGTTTTCCCACCGGTTTCTTCGCGGAATCATTCGAGGCCGCCGGCCCCTGTGATGAAATAACGCGAGGCTTTCCAGCGGCCCCGGGAGCCATCAAGACGGCCAACTTTTCAGTATGGGCGCTGTTACTTTTTAAAAAAGAAAGCAGATCATTGGAAAGCGTTTCAAGATTGTTGGTATGGATTTCCAATTTTTTAAGCCACTTTTTCTGTTCTTCAGAAAGCGGACCAAACGCGCCGTCGAGCAAATTATTGACGGTGGAAATAATAACGGTAAGCGGGGTCCGCAGCTGATGAGAGATGGTAGAAAGAGGGTCCAGTGTTTCCAAGGTTAATGTGAAGAGATCAGAGATTGAGCGGCTTGACTGATCGACCCATCGGGATAAATAAGCTGATGCGTGGAAAGGAGATCGATTTTCTCTTGCAGGAGCCGGCGATCTTCGATTCCCGTTTTCTTTTCCAACTCACGAAAATCGATCCGACGAAATTTCCAAATGTATTTCCATAAATTGGGTTTATGTTGGGGGGCCGTGCCGAAAGCGAGCGGTTCTTGAAGGGTCACGGGAAGGTCCAGCCAAGCGGCCAAGACGGCGAGAGCCGATTGATCATCGGCTACGAATTTAAGGCTGTTGGCATTTTCAGCCGATTTAAAAGGTTTAAGGAGTTCTTGAACCCGGCTTATGACTGAATCCATTTATCCTCCGATCGGATCGACGGAAATATACACCGCTTCCTCTTCAACTTGGGTGCCGTATCGCTTAACGGTGATCTCCTCGCTCATCACCGCGCAGGCCTTCTTAACATTAAACTGCCAACCATGCCAGGGACAGGTCACGACTTCGCCGTCCAACGCTCCTGCTCCGAGCGGCCCGCCGGCGTGAACACAAGTATCGTCTATCGCGTAAAAAGACCCCTCGACGTTAAAAAGGGCGACCGCGGTGGGACCCACTTTAACCGTGGTGCCGGAGCCCGGCGGAAGATCAGAGGCTTGAAGAACTTTCTTGTAACCTTTCAATGGACCAGTTTTTTGTAATGAATCCGGTGCGGCTGAATGGCTTTATCGCCCAAGCGGCGGACGCGGCCTGCTTCGTAATCTTGATAGTTGCCTTCGCTCCAAACCACTTGGCTCTCCCCTTCGAAGGCCAGGATGTGC
>CAZJOE010000072.1:0-7730 GCA_964547555.1 uncultured Elusimicrobia bacterium
GGTCTCCATGGATTGTGGAATTTGGGGCCATGGAAGGATTTGTGGCTCATGGTTAAGAAAAAATCAAGATCGGCTTTAGCAAAGGAAGAAAGAGAACTCCGCAAACTGTTTCGAAAGCGGCAATCACTTAAAATTTCCAACCATGATTATCTGAAAAATATTTCAGAAGGACAGCAGAAATGGCTGACGGAAATAAATCAATGGGTGACGGCCAACCATGCGGCGGTCAATGTCCCGGCCAAGATGCAGTTTGCCGGTGGCTCTGAGAAAATTGATGAAATTAAAAAAGCATTCGGACTCAAGGGAATCCCGACAGACGATGGAATCACCTATGAGTTCAGTCCCCATTGGAATGAAAAGTACGGCTATGTCATTTCAATGAGAGCCATCGGAAACGGACCGGGGATCGATCAATATTTGATCGCCACCAAAGGGGGTAAATGGTTCGACGAATATCCCAAAGATTCACTTCCGAGAAACGGGATCACGGCCTTGCAAATGATCTCCGGTTTTGGACCAGTCAATCTCAATATTTTTTCATCACCGGCCGGCATTGCTAAATATGGAGGTTCCAAAGACAATAGAGTGGTGCAGACAGACCTTGGTAACTTCCCCGTCACTCAAGGCAAAGTGGCGCCGTCCGTTCATGGAATTAAAACAGGCGATCCTTATTATGTTGATGTGGATGGGGACTCTATGGACAAAGATCTCAAGAGGATTTTCATCCTTAGCGGAGAAGAGAATCCAGCGGAGAGACGGCTTATCTGCGTGGTTAAAGTTAAGGACCGGGTTTTTAAAGTCCTTCGGGAAGATTACATCACGGATCCGGAGCTGTTGGAAATCTATGACATATTCCGGCAATACCGAAAAATTGTGCACAGCGTGGGCTGGATCCCCAAATGGCTCGCAGGAAAAGAGGTGCATAAACAACGGAGTCATAATCTAGAAGAGGAACAAGAACTCGAAACGGACGAGGCCGGTGAACCATTTGCGGGAGAAGAATCCGGTTTATCAGGTGAACCCTTCGCTGAGAAAGTGGCTAAACCTTTTGTCAATTTTGATTGGGAAAAAGGAGAAATCAACTTTTCCGATATTCGTTACATCTTATCCGTAACTCAAACCACTCTTATGAATCATCCGGAACTTTCCGATATAAGAATCCCTGTCGTTCATGTGATACGTTTTTATCTTGCCGTGAAAAAAGATCAGGCCGCTTTTGAAGCCTTCATGGCCGCCTTGGGGCGCGATCTGGTCAAACGGACTCGGTTGATCCGGTTTCGCCAAAACCGAAAAGCGTCGCGCCTCGATATCCCCTTTGATCCCGCGAACCCTGAAATCAAAAAACATCAAAATTATTCCTTGTTAAATGCCATGAATAGAATTTTGGAACAGGCCGTTGAACATTTACGGGGGATTGATCAAGACGCTGGAGATTCGACTACTTTTAAAACTTTTATTTTGCGGCTCGGCACTCTCAGTAATTCCAGATCATGGGATTTCAAAGTCTTGACAAGGAAGCTAAAGGCCGTCAGAACTGCTTGGATAACGAAGAGCGGTGCTTTTAAAAACGTCTTGGAGGTTGTTGAATATATGACTCCCGGCGAGAAAAGAATCCAAAAACTGGTCCAATACGACGGCCCGCATCTAGATGATTCAATCAATGAAGTTTTGAAAGGTATATTGGAACCACCGGAAGACAATGATCGGGCTGAAAATATTCGCACTTATGTAGAGGAAGAACACATCACTGCGGGTCACGTGGCAAGCCTTCTTCATCGGTTTAGTTTAACTCCAGAAGATCTCAAACAAGTCTTGGCTCAAATCGGAGATCATCCACCCGTTTTCCAGTTCAAAGCGTCTCGCGCCACCGGAGCTGAAACCGACACGGTTGAATCACGAAGAACCATGGTGAGTCGAATGTCCCTTTCGAGCTTGCTCTCCATTTATTGGGCCCTGGGATCGGATTCAGGCCGGTTTAAGGCCGTTTATAAATTTTTGCTTGAGCCAACAATGGTTAAAAATGAATTTAATCCGTCCGTGCGATTCTATATTTTTGAAGAACTAGGAATCGCTAGTGAAGAAGTTGAAGAACGGGAGGGAGATGATTTTGATTGGGACATGTTTTTCATTGGAGCTCAAAATGTAATGAACGAATATTTTTCCGATCCCGCTGTCTCTCTCGAGGACATCGTTAAATCGGTAAGAAAATATATTTTGAGACCGTCTCGGTCCATGGGGGGAATCTCGCATCGCGACAAAAAATTGCTGGATGACGCCAACAAACGGATCAGCTCGGCTGGCTTCCAAGAAATTGTCCATCGCTCTTGGCATCAATTGCGGACCAGATTTCCAGAAGACACTGTGCCCGATACCGCCATTGAACAATATTCCCGGCACATTCATATTGCCCTGGAGATGTTCCTGCAAACGGTGGAATCGCTACAAAAAAAAGGCATCTACAAAAAACCTATTCCCAGCGTGGTGGACATTTTCTGGCTCTGCCATGATGCGGAAATGCGAACCCGGCAGGACCTTTTCACCCTCAAGAAAATTGTGGGGTCGGCCCTTAGTGAAATTGAATCGGGCTCTCCGACCAGCGCGGCCAACATTTTAAAAACAAAAATCAGAGATGAAGCCAGTCGCCTAGCCAACTACAGCCAACGAAATTCGCCGGCCGAGCCGCTTAATTCTTTGGCAGATGCATTTCCGAAAAATACGGGATTTGATCCGGGGCTGATCCTTCCCATCGTGGCGCGTGGATTGTCTCGTTTTGGCATCAAGACTGATTCCTTGGGAGTCCGGAGTTTCCTCGTTCCGTTCCTAGAACTCCTGGGACTGCCGGGGCTTATGCTGTTCTTCCACCTGTTTATGCCCCTCTCCTATGCGATTGTTTTTGGAGGACTTCTCTTCGCCCTCGCGCACGGCCTTCCACCTTCTTGGGCCCGGGTTCTTTCCAAAACCAAAGTGGGTGCCTTCATCGTTTCTCTCGTGGGGACCCAATCGTACAAGCAGCTCTTGATCCGTACGCTCGCCGCTTCCGTTTTCTCCTGGGCCGCCGATCCCACCATCGCTCTCACCGCTCTCGATTTCTACAGCGCGCACCTGCCCGGCTCCCTCGTTAATTTTTTCCATGCATATCCGCTGGCTCTCTCCGCCGTTGTCGCGTTTGTTCTCCACGGGTTGTGGAATGCTGGGAAGTGGAAAGATTTGTGGCTTGAAATAACGCATCAAACGTCCATGCCGCCTTCACCAGAACAGACGGAATTCATGGAAAAAATTCTCGAACCCATCCTGGGGAAACTACCCGAAGGAGCCAATGTGACCTATGGGACAGAAAACGGAAACATACAATTCATAAAGATTGACCACAAAAAAACGGAACCATTTTCCAAGAAATCCGTCCACTTCCAATACAAAATTAAATTTTCTGGACATGAAATCTCCACACCTGACTTTCTTGAATTGGGCGAAGAGAATGAAATGTTGATGCTGCCTCGTCCGGTCTCGGGTTGGACGGAATCAATGATCGAAGAAGGTCAATATGCGATCCGTCGGCTGTTCATTGCCGATCCCTTGAACAAACGTTTTTCAGGTGAAATTAAATTAGACCCTTATCAAGAAAAGGCCGTTCAGAAGACAGTCCAAAAATTAAAAGATGAAAGGAAGGCCCTTTTACTCATGGCGACGGCCACTGGAAAGACCGTGGTTGGTTTTGAATGCATGGATCGATACTTAAATGAAAGCCCGCTGAATGGCGGCGTCATACTTTTTATCGTGAATAATAATTTCATCTTAAACGAAGCGGAAGAAAAACTAAAACAAATGTTTGGAAACAAATATAAAACCAGCCAAGTGCATGATGGAGAGGCCGATTTTTCCGGTGACTTTATTTTTGCCACTCCCAGCGCATTAATGAACTCGGGAAGGCTGGAAGAACTTTTATCAAAACGAAAAATAAGTGGCGTTATTTTTGATGAAACCCACCATGTGGTCTCCCCATTTAACAAAGAAATCTACACCCGAATTGAACAGGAGAATTTAAGGAAGGACTGGGGAACTCGTTATTTGGGAATGACCGCCACAGAAGTCAGGTCCGATAAAGTCAGCGTTGTTAAATTTTTCGAAAAACACATCGCCTTTGAATATACCATCCGCGACGGTCGCAGCGAAGGGGCCCTTGTCCCAATGAATTACGTGAATGGAGATCAAGACATCAATCCTCATGACATCGCCTTGGGGCCAGAGGATCCGGAGTATGCGATCTTCAGAGAAAAAAGATACTCCAACGAACGTTTCCCGCATTTATTGGGACTTTATCACCACAATGCGGAAAAACTTTTTGATAAGCGCTCGCTCGTTTTGGCTCCCAATGTTGAACGGTCTCAAACTCTCGCGCTTTATTTCAATCAACAAGGTGTCCCGGCGGCCAGTTTAACAGCCAATGATCGGACCAGAGATCCCGTCCGATTTGAGCACACCTATTTTGCCTGGAAAAATCTGCGGTGGCCCAAGCAGGGAGATAAGGTCGGGGGAGAGATTTTAAATGCGGACAGTCCTTTTTCAGAAGAACCCATCCCTCAAGTGGTTGTTGCCGTGGATATTTTTAAAGAAGGGGTGGATGTCCCCGCCATCAACATGGTGATGTTATGGGACGACACCAATTCCTCTATTGTTTTCCTGCAATCGATCGGACGAGGATTGCGATTGGCCCCTTTCAAAACTCGACTTGTTGTAGTGGACACAATAGGACTTTTTCGAAAAGCGAGCCTTCTCCGATATCTCGGATCTCTTTTCAACGGACATAAGAAAAAACCAAAAAAGAAAATTGATGGGGTTGAAACCACGGAAGAGGAAACGTGGGTGACGGGGGGTCACACGGCGGTCGCAACATCAGAAGATGTGACAAGGCATATTGATCATCATTTTGATGATATTCCCAACAATCTTGATTCTCGATGGGGAACTTATACCGAGATCCCCGCGGCTGAACTCCTCCAAATATTGGATCCCTGGCTGGCTAAGAAAGCCGGATTCTTGACTAAGGATGTCGTTTCACAAACAGAAATAAAGGAAGGGGTGGAAAAGCTTTATTCTCGCTGCAAAGAATTGGGCGACCGATTAATTTCAGGACAAGCCACTGAAGAAGAAATTAAGTCCTTCCGGTATCAATTTATCCCAGCCCTTTTATCCATCATAATGGACAGAGAAGTGAAAGAGATGCTGGACCAGGATGTTGATCTGTCCGATACCATGCACGACACGGGGGGCCCCCTCATTGTTTATTCGAGACTAACCGAAATAATGAATTATGGGCGGTCTGATGACAGCAAACTCCAATCGTCGCATTTCGCGAAATTGTTTTGGGAGTTCGATCCGGCGCAACGAGAGAGGGTTCGCCGGCAGGGAATTAACATGACCCATTTTAGAAACGTTGTTTTTGGCCTGGATTATCAACAAATGACACAAGAACTGGTCACCGATATTCTCAATGACAACCCTCACGTTCTTGATCAAAATAATAAGGACGTTGAGGGAGACCTCATCTGGATGAACGCCGATATAAAAGACGGCAGAACGGAAGGTGCACTCCTCCAATTTGCGGAAGGAACAAGTGTAGACACCCGTCACGTACAAATGATAACCGGGCAAAAAGTCCTTCGCAGCAAGCGACATAGCTATTTTGGAAATGCAAATTTCCAAAAATCCATGATTAAGGCGTATCTTCTACACAGTCGAATTCGCCCCACTCCGTTAACCTTTGATGATTTCTCAATCGATCCCACAGAATTTAATAAGAAATTGGAACTCTATGGCCTCTCCACTCGCCCCTATAGCCTTCAGCAATTCGTCAATCGCTTAAAAGAGCAAGTGGGGGCTTATCGAACCGCAGTCATTCAACGGCAGGAGAGGGAAGCAGAGACCCTTAAAAAACCGCTGCTGGATTTATTCAATAACCCGGTCAATGAGACTCTTCTAGAAACCGAAGACTGGGGACCGGCCATTTTGAGAGATCTCTTATTTATTGGGAATCAAATTGACGAACTCCAAAATGAGTTGCCACCTCATGATCGGGATGTGAGCGAGGCCTGCGATAACTTCCTAGCCAACAGCAATCTCCGTTGGAAAATTGACTTGGATGGAATGCCAGGAGTCCAATTGGTAACCGTACGACTTACGCCGGATGGACAGTCATTTAGGGTTTCTCTTCGCTCGAACAATCAAGCGCACCAAACATTTGTTGAGGGGAATGCGCTCAATTTATCAGCCCGACCAGATTATCTGAACATACCACATCTATTTGTTGTTGATCAAAATGCGAGCGGCATTGAAGCCTTTTACCAACATTCAAATGAAGACAATCGAATCCGCCTATTGGATGCCTTGGTGGAAACTTTGGAATCCATCGCTCCCATTTTTCATAAAGATCCCATCATTGTCATTGGGCAAGATCGACCCGATCATACGTTCTTTGCTGATTGCTTCAATCGCCTCCTTGAATCAACCACATTCTCTGTTTTGGGACAATTAAGGGGAGCGAATCCTGCTGACAGTTCTTTTGAAACCTTGGATTATGCGCTTAAAGAAGTGGCTCAAAGCCGGCTTCCTTTTCTCAACGATGAATACATAGCGGATTTATGGGCCAAACGACGACCTTATGAACTTGATGGTCGAGGGGAAAATCTCTTCTTGAGAAAATTGAGCTATATCTACCGAACACTGTACGAATATCGCCATTTTATTGATCCCCGGTGGAGTATTGTTAAAGCAAAATTGGAATCATTTGAAACTTCCGATCCAATCCTTCAAAAAGCAAAACAACAGCTTTTGTTTTTAATACAAAAGCAGGTTGAAAAAGATGTCAGCGGTCCAAGACGACTGGGAATCTTGAGAAACATCTTCGATATTTTGGAATGGGACAAGCCAGACACTCCACTTACAAATGATCAATTGAGGCTGGCCAACCTTTTCCTGATAGCGGCATTTCAATTAAAAGTCGAAAGAAATATTCCCGTCCGGGAAAAAATTTCAGCGCTCATGTATCGATATCATGATCTTGCCTTGGCTGTTCGGCAAGGAAAAGTTTCCGCTGTCCCTGCAGAATTGGATGCAAAAATAAAAATTTTTGTAAAAGAAGCATTGGATGAATATCACAAACGAAATGATTTCAAAGTCGACATGAAAGATCGTGCCGGAGCTCTGGCTGATGAAATCGAAAAAATATTACTTCTCTTAAGTAATATTCAAGAGGCGGTGCCTGGCCGATCTGAGGACATACAAGAGCGGATGTCTCAAATTGAAGCTCAGGGAATACAAGTGATCTCAGGGGCGATTCAACCTGTCATTGACCAAAGTCGTCCACCTTATTTCTTAATGGTCCATGATGACGATGAAGAAAAAGATCTTCCGCGAGTGGCTATTTTCCTGGAATCAAAATCGACGAAAAGAAAAATCGGTGGGAGAACCGTTGGAAAAAATGTTGCTCACTGGGATAAAGATTGTACTGAGCTCCATGGAAAGGACTTTAGAAGTCTACCCTCCAATCACTCACGACTGGGGATGGGACAAGGGGGATTTTTCCTCTGCCCTAAATGTCGAGCCGCCAACCCGCACGGAACACCTGGGACTCCCAACTACCAAACTTGGGGAGACATTTATGAAAAAGACTTTTTAGCGGGCAAATATCAGAACCATGTCATAGATAAAGAAGGGAATCCCGTCGTATCCAAAAC
>CAZJOE010000073.1:0-7725 GCA_964547555.1 uncultured Elusimicrobia bacterium
AAGAGAAAAATAATCGCCACCGACACGGCGCCCATCGTGCCAAAAAATAAAAGGCGATTGCGAATAAACCTATTCATACCACGGCTCCGGAGTGAATTTTTATAACGTTGATCAGATTATATCAGGTCAACGCCCTTGGCTTTGGCTTATGGAGTTAATTTGTCATTGAGCGATTTAATATGCTTAATGAGCTGTATGGCTATTAAAGAAAGTGTGGCATCCGAATTTCGACGGAAATCATTTCATCTGCTCGGCTTGATCTATGTGGCGGGATTTCTCGCGCTGTCTCGCCAGATGATGATCCTTGTGCTTGGTCTTGCGCTCGCGGCCGCCCTAGCCATCGAAGTCTTACGTTTATCCTATCAGCCCATGAACGACTGGCTCTTTCGGCGCTGCGGCTCGCTTTTCCGAGAGGCAGAGAAACGCAAATTCACAGGCGCTCTGTGGATGCTTTTGGGGATCATTTGGATAGCTCTTTTCGTTGAATCAACGACTTGGGCTGTAACGATTTGTCTTTATTTACTCTTAGGGGACACCGCTGCGAGTCTTATGGGACGTTGGATACGAGGGCCGACGTTGTGGCGCTCGAACAAGACTGTGATTGGGAGCGTTGCCTGTTTTTCGGTCTGCCTCCTCACAGGTATCCTCATTTTTCAATCCTATCATCCCAGAATCATTCTCAGCGCACTGGCCGCCACAATAGGCGAATCAGAAATCGTGCCGATCAACGATAATTTCGCCATCCCTTTTTTCGCCTCGCTTCTCACAATTTAATCCAGAGAAAGGGGTCAAAAACCTGTAACCCTAGGACCTTCTCGTTTGTCTAACTCTCCACACGCACCCGTAACCGGTTCTAATTGGTTGGGACGTCGATCAGACTCACTTAACCCTGCAGGCTGCGCTAGGAAAATCATGAAAATATCAACGAAAACTCCGGGACGTTGTTGAATAGATGTCATTAATATTCGCTACATATAAGGATTAGAAGTGAAAAAAATATTTTTTCTGCTGTCCCTTGTTGCGCTGTTGCCCGCCTGCAAAGGCGTCAATCGTCTCATTGACGGGAACCAAAGTTCGGATATGAAATCGGAAGCGGAGCCCAGCTCAAACAAGTTCCAAAGCTCAAATGACCCCCACCAAAGACGTCTTGTTTTTTACAGCGACCGGTACCGCTTTAACGAAAACCCGGATGTGTATCCCGGCCCTCCCAACACGACAGAAATCACGGGGGATGCACCCGAAGGCAAAAGGTTTCTTGCTGTGGAAGGTGTTAATGGCTATTTCGGCTTGTCGTTTTGGCGGGATCGGGATCTGTCTGAGTATCGAGAAGGCAACTTGAACTTCTATGTCCGTATCAAAAACGCGGCGTCTTCAAACCAAATTTGGATTTCGGTCCACAGCTTTCCGCTTGATCTCGATCGGACCATCGCTCTTGGCCCCCAAAATGGATTTTCCCCCAAGCGAACCGATTGGCAAGCGATTTCGGTCCCTCTCGTTTCCACTGTCCGTTCTATTGGAGCGGTCTCCGGACCATTTTTTATCAGCGGTACTGACCCGTTCGATTTCGATTTTGTCTATTGGGATAAAAAAGAGACAAAGGGGTCCCATCGATCCCGTTCCTGTCGAACCGCTCCTCTTCCCTGACGATATTTTCTTAGGCTCAATCTTCTATTGGTTTTTCCGGAAAGGGGAAGAAAGGGGTCAGAAAGGGGTCAAATCTCCAGTATTCAGTATCCAGCAATAATCTTTTCATGACACAAACTGAATACTGGAGATTTGACCCCATCTCGGTGAAGGGTTTAGGCCGTTTTATTTTGCGCAAACTGATGATACATGGCCTTTAAAAGTCACGATGAATTTTATTCCGTGATTGTTTTCTAAAAGAATTTGGCCTTGAAGTTGTTCGGTTAAAAGACGAACCAGGCGGAGTCCCAGGGAATCTGCTTTCATCCAATCAAAATTTTCTGGAAAACCGACCCCATGATCGGCCACACTCAGTTCGAAAAGTCCTTCCGATAGATGTCGAAAACGAATATCAACACGACCTCCTTTTTTATCTGGATAGGCGTATTTCGCAGCATTGGAAACCAACTCCGTAAGGAGAAGGCCACAAGGAACGGCCACATCCAAACCGAGAAGCACATCATCAACCTCTACAGTAGGCGCATTCTCCGATGAGGTCAAACCAAAAGAGCGGTAAAGATTCCGTACCAAACTGGCCACATAGGCCTGGAAATCAATCCGAGCCAGGTCAGCAGACTTGTAGAGATACTCGTGAACCATGGCCATGGCCCTTACACGTTCTTGGCTGTCCAAAAAAAGTTTGGCTGTTGCTTTGTCTGGAACTGTTTCCGACTGAAGTCGGAGGAGGCTGGAAATGACCTGGAGATTGTTTTTAACGCGGTGATGAATTTCCTTGAGAAGTACTTCTTTCTCTTGCAGTGACGTTTGAAGTTCTGCCGTTCGTTGCCTGACTTTACTTTCTAGTTCTTCGTTAAAATTCTCCAGTTTCTTATACGCCGATTCCAAATCCTTCCTGATCCGATTTCTTTCAACAGCGTATCGAATGATGCGGATTAAAAGAGCGCCATTTATCTGGTCCTTGAACAAATAATCCTGGGCCCCCTGATGGATGGCTTCCAGTGCAGTGGCTTCATCGTTAAATGAGGTCATAACAATAATAGGCACCTGAGGAGCGCTGGAACGAAAGGCAGAGATCGATTTCAGTCCTCGGCTATCCGGTAAGAATAAATCCAGGAGAACCGCATCAACATAACTTTTCTGGACAAACTCAATTCCTTCATGAAGGTTCTGCTTAACAACCAGTCTTAATTCCGTCGAATTTTCCCGCGCCAGGTGTTCGCGAAAGAGATGAACATATTCCTCGTCATCTTCAATCAACAAAACAGATAAGACCGTTCGCGTTTTAAGACCTGTGATGATCACATCAGATACCATTAGATTCCTATTATCCCATGCTTTATTATCAATTTAATTCTCCTAGTGGGTTTACCAAATTCGCCTTGGCTTGGGTTTTTTAGAAAGGTAGTCTTGGAAATCATGGCAAATGTGAAAACCAATCAACCTTTGACCAATGGTAGCACCGACCCAACGACGGATGGTGACCCGTCTGAGGATCCGCGACCAGCCAATCCCTTCCCCATCGTTGGCGTTGGAGCTTCTGCTGGCGGCCTAGAAGCCTTTACAAAATTCCTGCAACACCTCCCCGCTGATACCGGTATGGCCTTTGTGCTCGTCCAACATCTTGCCCCCGATCATGAAAGTTTCTTGACTCATATTTTGGCAAAGGCAACTTCAATGAAGGTTGAAGAGGCGAGGGAAAGAACGAAGATTATTCCCAATTGTATCTATGTGATCCCGCCTTCGAAGGATATCACCATTTCTGCTGGCGACTTGATACTTGAACCGCGCACCATGGAACCGAACGGTACGCACATGCCCATCGATATCTTCTTTCGTTCCCTCGCGGGAATACAAGGAGTCAAGGCCATCGGAATCATTTTATCGGGAAACGGATCGGACGGCGCCTTGGGACTGGAAGAGATTAATAGCAAGGGCGGTATCACTATCGCTCAAGCTCCCGAATCAGCGAAATTTGATGGGATGCCCAAGAGCGCTATCGCGACGGGCTCAGTAAACGAGGTGCTTCCTCCTGAAGAAATTGCCAAGGAACTAGCAAGGATCAGCCGTCACTCTTATATTAACGGGGCTTCATATCCCCAGACAAAAGTAGATGAGGTGCCCTCTAAACCAGGACAGGAGATGGGTGATATTTTCAGCTTATTAAGAAAAAAAACAGGGGTTGATTTTAGTCTTTACAAACGGTCGACCCTTGATCGCCGGATCTCAAGACGCATGGTTTTAAAAACGATTGGTAATCTTCCGGACTACCTCGCCTATTTAAAAGAAAATCCCGTGGAAGTTGAAGGGTTGTTCAACGACATCCTGATCAAAGTGACACGGTTTTTCAGAGATCCGGAAACATTTGAAATCTTAACCAACAAGATTTTTGGCGAAATTATCAAGGATAAATCTGCCAACACGCCCATTCGGCTGTGGGTTGCCGGGTGTTCGACCGGCGAAGAAGTCTATTCACTGGCTATCTGCCTTCTGGAATTTTTGGGAAGAAAATCAAGCGGCAATCCCATCCAAATCTTTGGCTCCGATATCAGCCAGAAAGCCCTGGATCGGGCTCGTGCCGGCACTTATCTAGAAAATATCGCGGTCGATATTTCACCGGAACGTCTGCAGCGTTTTTTTACCAAGGCGAATGGCCATTATAAGATCAATAAGTCTGTTCGTGACCTCTGCGTCTTCGCCAAGCAAAATATTGGGGCAGATCCTCCCTTCTCCAAGTTGGACTTAATCAGTTGCCGTAACGTATTGATTTATCTGAATCCTGTCCTACAAAAGAAAGTTTTTCCCGTTTTCCATTTTTCTTTAAAACCCCATGGGTGGCTCCTATTGGGATCAGCAGAAACGGTGGGCTCATTTTCTGAACTTTTTTCGGTGATTGATTTCAAGCATCGGATCTTTGCAAAGAACGCCAACGTTCCACCGAAATTAAACTTTGACTTTGCCCCAAGATCCTCTATTGGTGAACCCACCGAAAAAAATTTCACGACAAGCCCTACAGTTCAGCTCGGTCGAATCAATGTCCAAAAAGAGTCAGATCGCACGCTTCTTAACAGATATGCGCCTGTTGGTGTGATCATTAACGATAATCTCGAGATTATTCAGTTTCACGGAGATACGAGCCCTTATTTTCAAAACCCTGCCGGGGAGCCAAGCGTGAAACTTTTAAAGATAGCCCGGGAGGGGCTGCAATCCGAGCTGAATGCAGCCATGAAGGAAGTGAGAACGACGAACGCCCCCTTTCGCAAAGGCGGGCTCCATGTGGAATATAACGGCGAGTCAAAACAGGTGGTGCTTGAAGTGATTCCTATTGCCATTCCGCTTTCCACCGAACGTTATTGGGGCGTCATGTTTGAAGAGGAAAGTCCTTCTGGTCCGAGGGCGAGAAAAGCGACACGCCCTGTGGTAAAGCGCGCTTCCAAAACAAGCGGGAAGGACGACGCCAATCGGTGGAAGAAGGAATTGGAATCGACCAAGGCTTATCTTGAATCGGTGATCGAAGAGAGGGAAGCGGCCGTGGAAGAGCTGCAATCCTTGAACGAAGAAGCGCTCTCTGGGAATGAAGAAATGCAAAGTATCAATGAGGAAATGCAAACAACCAAGGAAGAACTTCAATCCACCAATGAAGAGCTAACGACCGTCAATGATGAGTTGCATAACTCCAATCTTGAATCCCTCCAACACATCAACGATCTTAATAATCTGTTGGACAGTGTGCGCATTCCCGTCGTCATGGTAGGAAGCGATCTAAAGATCCGGCGGTTCACCCCTCCGGCCGAAAAACTGTTGCACCTCATGCCCAGTGATGTCGGGCGTCCGATTAGTGATATCAATACCCGGGTTAAGATAAAAGATCTCGAAAAAATGCTCTTGGATGTTATCAATAATATCGTCATCAAGGAGCAGCAGGTCCAAGATGGAGAAGGCCGATGGTACTCCATACGAATTCACCCTTACAAAACCCTGGACAAGAGAATCGACGGCGCGATCATCGTTTTGATCGATGTGGAATCCATGAAACGCACCGAGATCTCCATTACGAAAGCCCGCGATTCTGCTGAGGATATTCTGGCAACAGTTCGGGAACCTCTTGTTGTGCTGGATTCCAAATTGCGCGTGAAGCGAGCGAACCAATCTTTCTATCAGGTTTTTCAGGTAACACCACCGGCAACGGAAGAAAGGTATCTTCATGAATTGGGGGACGGCGTATGGAATATTCCGAAACTACGGACCCTGCTTGAAGAAATCATTTCGAAAAACAACTCATTTAGAGATTTTGAGGTCGAGCATGATTTCCCCGGGATCGGCCAAAAATCGATGGTCCTAAATGCCGCCAAAATTTTTCATCGACAAGGAGAAGAACTAATTCTTTTAGCGATTGAAGACATTACGGAGATCAAACGGGCGGGACAAGTACAAAAAACCTTAGCGGCCATTGTGGAATCTTCCGATGATGCCATTTTGAGCAAAAGCATCGATGGAACGATCAATAGCTGGAACCACGGTGCCGAGCGACTCTTTGGCTATACGGCTGAAGAAGCCATTGGCCAGTCAGTTTCAATTTTGATTCCGCCGAACCGCATAGGCGAGGAAGAGCGTATTCTTGAGCGCGTTCGCCGTGGCGAAAACATCCATCACTACGAGACCATTCGCCGAAGAAAAGATGGCGGTCTCATCGAAATTTCACTCACCATTTCTCCCCTCAGAGGGGATCGCGGCCAGATCATTGGCGCTTCTAAAATTGCGCGCGACATCACTCAACACAAACAAATGGCGAATGAGCTGGCTAAGAAAGCAGAGGACTTATCCCGTTCAAATTGTGATCTTGAGGATTTCGCCCACATTGTGTCCCATGACCTGCAATCTCCATTGAAGAAGATCATTTCCTTCGGTGATCTTTTAAAAAAGGAAGTTAAATCGGCCTTAACCGAAAAGGGCGCTGATTATCTTAACCACATTCAAAATGGCGCCTACAAAATGAGCGGTCTCATCAGTAGCCTTCTAAACTATTCAAAAATCACCTCATCCAGTCACAAATCAGAATCGGTTGATATGAGCGTTGTCGTAAAAGAAACCCTTGCGGACCTTGATATGCAGATCCAGGAAGCTGACGCAAAATTGACTGTCTCGGAGCTTCCCACTGTACAGGCCCATCCAACGCAGATGTGCCAGTTAATCACCAACCTGGTGGAAAATGCGATTAAATACTGTGGCAAAGAACCTCCCATCATTGATATCACAGCAAAGCAAGAAGGCAACTTTTGGATTTTTTCGGTTCACGACAACTGCATCGGAATCGACCCAAAAGACGCCGAGCGGATTTTTGATATATTCCAGCGGATTCAAACAGATAACAAATCCGGTGTCGGAATCGGGCTCACTATATGCAAAAAAATCGTTTCGAATCACGGGGGACGTATTTGGGTGGAGTCTGAACCGGGCAAAGGATCAACGTTTTACTTCACGCTCCCCGTCAAATAAATCCGCAGTAGTTCTCTAAGATCCTATTGTTTCCCGCCCCGGCAATTCGATCTATAACGCATCTGCCAATGGCGTGATGAAGGCCTGCGGGCCACACGGAGTGCACGCTACCGTTGGCAGATCTGTGCGGTCCGAAATTCGATAGATGTTCTTGCCCGCGTGCTTGGCCGCGTACAAGGCCAGGTCCGCGCTCTTGATCAGCGTGTCCGCGTCCTCGCCATGGACGGGATAGAGACCAATGCCGGCGCTGGTGGTGATACGAACGGTATGTCCCTCGACGACATAGGGTTGCGACACGGCCTCGATCACTTTTGACGCAAACTTGGCCGCATCGTTAGTAGCACCGACGTGCCACAGCGCTATGATGAATTCATCCCCGCCCAAGCGCGCTACGGTATCCTCTTCGCGAACCGTCGCCAGCAGGCGACTTGCAACCATTTTCAGCAGAGCGTCCCCGGCCCCGTGCCCCAAGGTGTCGTTGATCTTCTTGAATCCATCCAGATCCAGAAACACCATCGCCATGAGGCTCTTGTTCCTTCGTGCATGGAGCAGGGCCATCGACAATCTTTCGTCCAGGAGTCGTCTGTT
>CAZJOE010000074.1:0-7694 GCA_964547555.1 uncultured Elusimicrobia bacterium
CGGTCCGCAACCTTGACCACGGAGATTAAGTTTTAAAGCCGTCACCCCGGCGAAAGCCGGGGTCCACTACTGGATACCGGCTTTCGCCGGTATGACGAAGGATAAAAAATGTTACTCAGCGTCCCCAATGTATTGACCCAAGAAGAAGTTTCCGAAGCCCGCAAGATATTGGACAAAGCGGACTGGGTGGACGGCCGCGTGACGGCCGGGCACCAGTCGGCTCGGGCCAAGGACAACCTTCAAATTCCGGAAAATCACGCTGCGGCCCGGCAACTCGGAGATATGATTGTTTCCGCGTTGGGACGGAACCCGCTCTTCTTATCGGCCGCGCTTCCCCACCGGATTTTTCCTCCGCTCTTTAATCGTTATTCCGGAGGGCAATCTTTCGGCACGCACGTCGACAACGCGATTCGCCAAATCACCGGCACACCGCTTCGCATTCGAACCGACTTGTCCGCCACTCTCTTCTTCTGTGATCCCAATGAATATGAAGGGGGAGAATTGACGATAGAAGATACGTATGGCGTCAAAACCGTAAAGCTTCCCGCGGGTCATTTGATTCTTTATCCTTCAACCAGCCTTCATCATGTTAAACCCATCACCAGTGGAACGCGGACCTGTTCCTTTTTCTGGATTCAGAGCATGGTGCGTGACGATGGCCAGCGTACGATTTTGTTCGATATGGACACCGCCATTCAGCGGATCGCTCAAGAAAATCCCGAACATCCTTCCGCTCTTCAACTGACCGGTGTTTATCACAACCTCTTAAGGCAATGGGCTGAAGTCTAGTCCATGACGTTCCGTAAATTTCTTTTCTGGACACATCTCATCGTGGGCATTACCTCCGGCGTGGTTATCTTGGTGAAATCCGTGACGGGAGCGGTTTTATCTTTTGAACATCAAATTGTTGATTGGGTGGAGAAAGACCTTCAGTATGTTACGCCACCGATCGACGGCCAAAAAATAAGCTTCAACGCTCTTCTCGCCAAAGCGCAGGAAAATCAATCCCAATCCAAACCTAGCGGCCTTAACGTTAAATCCGATCCCACCGCTTCCGTTCTGGTCAATTTCGGGCGCGCTAGCTCTCTTTATATGAATCCCTACACGGGAGAAGCGTTGGGTCCTCGTTCGGGAGTGGAACGATTCATGCATTTAACGGAAGAGATCCATCGCTATTTCAACTTTAAGCCGGTGGGCCGTCCTATTTCTGGTGCCGCGACCCTTGGTTTTTTCCTGCTTTCACTTTCTGGAATTTACATCTGGTGGCCGTCCACGTGGACAAAATCAAAAGTGAAAGGCATCACTCTCTTCAACGGAAAGTTGGCCGGCAAAGCGCGAGATTGGAATTGGCACAATGTGATTGGTTTTTGGTCTCTCCCTCTGGTGATCGTTATTTCCCTCACCGGCGTGGTGATGTCTTATCAATGGGCGAATGACCTTGTTTATCGGATGACTGGCAACGAACCGCCTCCTCCGCAGCAACAACCGATACGGGATGGTGGAACGCCTGACGTTACAGTTGAAGAGCCTGTACTAAATGTTGATGCTTTTTATGCCCGGGCCATTGAGCAATCGCCCGAATGGTATTCGATTAATTTTCGGTTCCCTCAGAAGCCGGGGGGACCCGTTAATGCGACGATCCAAGAAACAAATTGGACCAGCGGCATTCCCCGCCGATCGCAACTCACGTTGGATGCCGACACCGCCGAAGTCAAAAAATGGGAACCGTTTGAAGAGTTGAACAGAGGCCGCAAAGCCCGCCTGTGGATGAGGTATTCGCACAGCGGAGAAGCAGCAGGATGGATCGGCCAGCTCCTGGGTTTTATTGTTTGTATCGGTGCGGCGCTTTTGGTGTGGACCGGTTTTTCTTTATCGTGGCGCCGATATAAAAACTGGAGAAAATCTAAATAACGGTTCCTGGTTACTTGGTCGTTGCGTCCTTGATTTTCTCTCCGGTCCTTTCCATTCCTTGGTGCATTTCGTGTTGGGCATCTTCAACTTTATCTTCAACTTTTTGAGTGGTGGTTTTCGGTTTACATCCCAATCCGATCAAGGTTGATACAGCGGCCAAAAAGACCAACATCAACGGCGTTTTAATTTTCATAGAAGCTCCTTAACATACGTTTTCCTTCTTCATGGTACGAATACGGTTGGCAAAAAAATTAGTTCGATTTTGAACCTTTTCCAGAGTAGCCCGTAAGCATGAGCATGAAGAAGGAAATGAAGAACAAGCATAGGAGGACTCATATGGAAGATCTTTCCAAACAGGCTGAAAGGAAAATCGAGGATGTGGCCGACAAGCTTCATGACGGCATTAACCGGGCCAAAAAACAGGGTCTCGGTATCGCAGATCGCACCTTTTCGGTTGCTGATGAAGCCATTGAAAGGGCCAAAGACAAAGGCGAAGAAATCTGGGAGCATACCCGGAAAAAAGGACTGGACCTTCTAGACGACGTTGAATCAAGCGGAGAACAAGCTTGGAAATCAGTTAAAACCTTCGTCCAAAAGAAACCAGCCCAATCCATCGGCTATGCCGTCCTGGCCGGTGTTATTCTGGGAGCGTTATTTTCGCCGAAAGGGAGAAACTAACGTCTCATGAATTCTAGCGAAACCACCCAAACGAACGGAAAACTCCTTTGGGGGTTGGCCAAAGATCATTTGGAGTTGGCTTCGCTGGAATGGAATTTTGAGAAACAGAAAGGATGGCGCCGGTTCCTGGTTGGAGGGGCCGGCGCCATCCTTTTAGTTTCTTCGTACATTTTTTTCCATGTAGCTCTTTGCGCTGCCTTGATTAAAACCGGAATGACATGGATCAACGTTGGTTTCTATTTAGGAACTGTCTATTTGTTGGTGGGAGCCGGAATCCTCTGGTTTTGTACCCGTCGCGAACCAGAAGTGGGAATTCCCATGAAGGGAAGCCGTGAAGAAATAAAAAGGAGCCTCAATTGGATCGAGAAGCGTTTCTTTTAATGCGGGGCCAAATTCAAGAGCGAATGGAAAGAAAAAGGCAGCAGGCCTACGCTTATAATTTCCATGTGCCTTCCAACGGCGTTCATCAAAGCGCACCGTTGATTGTCACGATTCTTAAACATCTTCTTTTCAAAAATCAAGGCGCCATCCTCCAAACCGCGTTAATCACGGCTGGAATGGGGCTGCTTCGAACCCTGGTTCCTCGACGCCTAAAAAGTTTTTTTGGTGTTTGATCATGCCTCACGAATTAAAAGGGCCGGCTTTCGAAAAAGCCGGCCCTTTTTTGCTTCTTTAAGGGAGAATTGATTATTTAACGGGTCTTCCAAAGTCAACTTTTGAAACTCCAGCATCTGGATTGTTTTCCATGGTTACACTGTCCCCTGTCTTTACATCAGTGAATTTGCCGGTTTTCCCGCGATTGGTGAAGCTTGTATCGTTATTGATGTTGTATTCAGTAACGAGGCCTTGTTCATTGCGGATCCTCACGCGATTACCGGAACGGTCAATTGATTCCACCGTGCCCGTAATGGGGGAACTTGTCATGGGAGCGCCAGTGGCAGGAACTCCTCTCCCGGTCGGATCCAAGCGGTCCGAAGATGAGGCTGGAACTTTCGGAGTGGGATTGGTGGTATCGATCCCTTTTTGAGGCGTGGTGGTTCCCTTTGTTTTGGTTCCACTTCCTGTTGTTCCCGTTCCCGTTCCTGTTCCCCGGTTTCCCGATGTTCCGGTGCCCGTGGCTCCCGACGTTCCCTCAGCAAAACTGGTTCCACAAAGGGCGGCGCCAAACATAAGGCTTAGTAATAATTTCTTCATTTTAATTCCTCCTAATCTTATTGATTTAAAGCTTAGTTACATCCTCGCAGCACATATATGAGAAGAAGAATTGGGATGGGAACGCCAATAATCCACAGAAGCGCATATCCTATTTTCCCCTTTTGAGTCTTTAAGTTCAGTTTGTTTTTCATACCAGTACTACGCGCACATGAAGGAGAGGTTCACTTTTTTTAAGTGGTCGGTATGGCATCCGGGGGTTGCGGCCGCCCGGGAGGCGGCAGTGGTTCAGGTTGGGGCATGTTCGGTTTTGTCGGTCCTTTCATAACCCTTACTTTATTTTTCAAGGGGACCCCTTTTGTCGTCGGTGAGATTCGGATTCGTTTGTTGTTCGGGATACACAGTTTCATTCGGTTTACGCGTTTGATGATGCGTTTTTTTCTTCTTTTTATTAGTTTTCATATTTCCTCCTTGGTCATCGATAACATTCCTACGAGAGGGGGAGGGGAAAGTTCAAGTTTCGCATCGAACTTAAAGAAGTCTAAACCGTAAGATTGTCAGAGGTTTACCAATTTAAGTCCGAAGGAGGATTTTATGGCCAGCGATACATTTGTAATTGATGTGAAAGCCATTAGAGATCGAGCCCGAAAACATATCGAAGAAGGGGCCGTTACCGAGAGTTATCAAGGCGATAGAGAAACAGTGATAAAGTTATTAAATGACGCCCTCGCCACAGAAATTGTTTGCGTGTTGAGATACAAGCGCCATTATTATATGGCGAAGGGAATTCACGCGGAATCGGTGGCGGCTGAATTTCAAGAGCATGCGGCCGAGGAGCAAGGCCATGCCGATCGTTTGGCGGAGCGGATTACTCAACTCAATGGAGAGCCAAATTTTAATCCCCAAGGGCTTATGGCGCGAAGCCATTCGCAATATGTGGAAGGGAAAACGTTGATGGACATGATCCGGGAAGATTTAATCGCTGAGAGGATTGCGGTGGATTCTTACCGGGAAATTGTCCAATACGTGGGGGAAAAAGATCCGACAACCCGCCGCATGTTGGAAGAAATTTTGGCCAATGAAGAAGAACATGCCGACGACTTGGCCAATCTTGTCACGTCCATGGATGAGAAAAAGTAAGATCAAACAATTTTACGTCCTTGAATGACCCGTACCAATACCACGATGATGGCGATGACCAAGAGCAAGTGAACAAATCCACCCAGGGTATAAGACGACACCATTCCCAATAACCACAAAACCACCAAGATCACCGCAACTGTATAAAGCATGAGTTTTCTCCTTAAACGACAGATTTAAATGCTTAATAATAATACGGGCAGGAAGAAAAATAGTTCGGAATGAAGTTATTTGAGGGGGCCGGCGATTTGTTGCAATAAGTCTGGCTGGACATCTCCAACGAGAGTGTAATACTGTTTGTCTTTTTCCCATTGATAAATATTTCCGGCTTGGGAAACGCCCATGTGGAGGGGACGATTCCACTCGACGATGGTTCCGCTTTGTTTCGGATTTTTAACCGGTAACGGCGTTTGAAAAACTGATATAGGAAGAAGTCCATCGGTGTAGCGTAAATGTTGGATCGTTTTTCCGTTCACTTCAAATTGATTGCTTCCTTCCAACGAAAATCCGCCCTGAAGAGTCGAGGGAAGAATCAATGTTATTTCCGCAGGGCTTTCCACGGTATCTTTCGGCGTTTCAATTAAATCGGAATCGGGTAGAAAATAACCGGTTGCTATAGTGGTCACCGGTTTGAATTGAGTAAATCGTGTGACCGATCCCGTCTTTCCATTGGGGGTGTACCGTTTGATTTCTAAAATAACATTGGTGGCCCGATCGACTCTCACCAGCTGCCATGGCTTTCCTTGGACCAAGGGAGATATTTCCATCGCCCACGTGGCCCGATTGAGAATTTTTTCCGATTCTTTAACATTTACCGAATAATTGGTTAAGAGTAATTTCTGCTCCAACTTAGGGTCGATGGGTTTTAGTTTTTTAAGAGAGTGGCTTTTAACAACCGTATCATTGACCACAAGCTGAATCTCCTGCCGCGAATCGTCCGACATAACGATGCGGTCTACTTTTCCATCCGGAGTTAAAAACTCAAAACGGTATTTATTAGGGGGAAGATAAAAAACTTTTACCTCTTCGGCCTTACTTCCCGTTTCCGTCCAATAACTGATCAACATCTGCCCCTGATAGGCTTGGGCCGGGTTGTTAAAGACCGTATTAACAAGACGTGCATTCCCGAGCGCTTGACGAGAATCCGCGGATCCTTTTGAAGGGAAAAGTCCCGTTAAGAAAAAAGCAGAAACTAAAAATGCGGTCTTTTTATTTTTCATTGTCTCTTATTTGTGAGGAATAAACGGCAGCGTCCACGACATTTTGTTGAAACAAGCTGTCGCCGTAAGCGAATTGCGAGTGGGCCGCCAACAGCGGTTCAAGATCAATAAAAGATTTTTGATGTGACTGATAGAGCCCATTGCCGGCGAGAATGACAACAACACTCGCCAGAGCCCCAGCCCAGGTCCAGGTGTTAATCAAACCGCCTTCGAAAGGTCTCTGCCAAAAAGAAAGAGGTTTCTTTTCATGCTGGATGGCCTGCGCTTCCAGAAAGTCTAAGAGGTCCGTCGGCGCGGCCATCCGCGGCAATCCCATGGCCAAGGCCTTGGTTTTTCCCAATCGTTCCAATTCTTCACGCCATTCAACGGAGGCCAATAGTTTTTCCCGGACGGCGATCAATTCCTGCCCGACCAATTCATTGTCCGTATAGGCCGATAAAAGTTCCGACTCTTTTTCTTCTAACATAAGTTCTCCTCCGTTTTCTCTACTGTTCCGCTAATTCAATACCAAATTGTAATTTTTCAAAAGCTTTTCTCAGTAATTGCCGGCCTTGATGAATTCTTGATCGAACCGTCCCAATCGGGCATTCCAGAATCTCGGCGATTTTTTCATAAGGATATTTTTCGATATCGCAAAGAACCACGGCGGTTTTATAAGGAAGTGGGAGTAAATTCAAAGCTTTTTGAACGAGAGCGCCTTCTTCTTTGTCATCCATCTCTTCGGCGGGGGAAGCGTCATTGCCCGGTAACATATGCTCCCAGGAAACGTCTTCGATTGGGGAAGGGCCATCCAGGGAAACAGTGTGCTTTCGCTGATACCTTCTCATTCCATCCAAAAAAATATTTTTCAGTATTCGATTGAACCATGGCTCAAATGGTCGGGATTGGTCGTATCTACCGAAGTGTTTCAGTGCGTGCATAAATGCCTCCTGCACCAAGTCCCGAGCGTCCTGTTCATTGCCCGCGAGACGGTAAGCGAAGTTATAAGCCTTATCCGCATGCCGCCTCACTAAAGCGGAAAAATCAGAATTTTTTTCCATTCTTCCAATTACTCCTACGAATACATGGTGAAATAGTTCGTCCAGCCTTTTCCAAGTGATTTAAGTCAGATTTAACGCAACTTTTATCGGTGGCCTGCGTATCAAAGGTTAATACGACGGAAATCGAGAGTTAGGAGTGCTCATGATTACAAAAGAAAAGGACAAAAGGAAGGCCGAAGATAGGTTCAGTTATGAGCCTAAAAACCATGATCATTTCCTCGGAAGTATATTAACGCCATTTTTGAAAAAATAAATTGGAATGTCGTTTCAAAGCGTTTTGTATAACCCTTAAAAATTAATTTAATGATGAGCCTAGTCAAGACACGGCTTGATTCACTACATTGGTGGCCGTGACAAAAAAAATCGCATCTTTCTCCTGGTTAACAGGAATCGTGGTCACTATGGGCGCCCTCTCCTGTGTGGTAGGGGGCGTTTCACTTTATTGTTGGTACACGAATAACTTTCTCATCCTGCAGGTCCAACCTAATTTAATTGCCATCCACTACAATACGGCCGCTGGCTTCATCCTTTATGGTCTGGCGCTGATTCTGAT
>CAZJOE010000075.1:0-7655 GCA_964547555.1 uncultured Elusimicrobia bacterium
AACCCTAAGTTTCCAGCGATGGGATTTTTCTTGAGCAACTTAGCAAGAACATCCAGTTTTCCGACGGAACGACGCATATGGAGCGTTCCATGAGAGATAACAGCGACGCCGGCCGAATCATATCCGCGGTACTCAAGTTTGCGGAGCCCGCCGACCAGTAAGTCGGTGGCTTTTTTATCTCCGATGTAGCCCAGTATTCCACACATAAATTTAAGAATTCATCCTTTGATTCATGTCGCGCACGGCGGACTCGAGGCCCCCCGACACGGCGCGTGCGACAATAGCAAATCCGATGTTAAATTCATTGAAGGGGAACAGGGTCTTCAAATCCTGCACATTGTCATAATCGATCCCATGGCCCGCGTTCACCAAAAGACCCGCGGCGAGCCCTTTTTGAGAGGCCGCTAAAATTTTAGCCAGTTCTTTTTTTACGCCCTTGTTCGGCCACAAGCGGGCGTAGGTTCCGGTGTGAATCTCTATGGCGTCCGCCGCTAGTTTTTTTGCCAGATCGACGCTTGAAACGGAAGGATCAATAAACAGCGACACTTTTGTCTCCACTTGATGAAGCCGGGCGATCGCATTTTTTATTTTGGTGAAATTTCTTTTAACATCCAACCCGCCTTCCGTCGTCAGTTCTTGTCTTTTCTCAGGCACCAAACACACCCACGCGGGTTTCACGCGAAGCGCCACGCGAAGAATATCGGCCGAAACCGCCATCTCCATATTAAGAGGCACCTCTAAATTTTCTTTGAGTTCAATAATATCGCGATCTTGAATGTGACGGCGATCTTCTCTTAAGTGCGCGGTAATGCCGGTGGCGCCGCCGGCCACCGCGTCCAACGCGGCTTCAACGGGACTGGGAAAGGATTCGCGCCGGGCTTGGCGCAGGGTAGCGATATGGTCAATATTGACGCCCAATTTAATCATGAAGTTTCTTAACGGAAGGAAGCAAGGACGTCGGAGGCCAGGTCTTTGGCCATTTGATCGAGATCGGTCTTAGAAGGACCTTCCAGCATGATTCGCAAAAGCGGTTCGGTGCCTGAATACCGAACCAGCAACCGGCCGTCGGACCCCAGGCTTTGTTCAATTGATTTTATTTTTTTATGAACCCCGTTCAATTCTGCCAACGGCCGCTTTTCTTTGACGGGGACATTTAAAAGGACCTGAGGATATTTATGCATCCATCCGATCAATTGTGAAAAGGGTTTCTTTTCCTTCTTGAGGGCTGAGATCACGTGAAGCGCTGTCAAAAGCCCGTCCCCCGAGGAAAGATGTTGACCCAAAATAATATGGCCGGATTGCTCGCCGCCAAGAACGGCCCCATGATGGCGCATCGCCTCCGACACATGGCGATCTCCGACCGGTGTTTCAATTGTTTTGATCCCGAGCTTTCCCAGCGCCCGTTTTAGTCCCAAATTGGCCATGACGGTAATAACGACCAATTTCTTTTTGAGGATTCCCCGTTTTAAAAAATCGCGCGCGAGAAGAGCGATCAGATGATCTCCGTCTGCTGGAGATCCTTTTTCATCTACCATGATAACCCGGTCGCCGTCCCCGTCGAACGCGATGCCGACCTGACAACGTTTCCGGCGGACCAGCTCCGCCAACCGAGACGTGCTTTGAGAACCGCAGGAGACATTAATGTTTTTGCCATTGGGCGCGGCCCCCATGGCAAAAACCTTGGCTCCCAGCTTTCTAAACAATTCTGGGGCCGTATGGGAGTTGGCTCCGTTTGAACAATCAATCGCCAAAGAGAGACCGGAAAAATTCATCTCCGGCTCCAGGCTGCGTCGTAAAAAATCTTCATAGTCACCTGAGAACAAAGCGGCCCCCACGCACAGGCCTGTGACGGATTTTTCTCCCGTTAATTTCTTCCCTCTGAAAAGTGATTCAACTTCGGCTTCCCACGTGTCCGGCCATTTGAATCCATGGGAATTGAAGAATTTAATTCCATTAAAGGCGGGAGGGTTGTGCGAGGCGGAAATGACAATACCGGAATGGAAACGGTGCGCTTTCACCAAGTGAGCGACGGAAGGGGTGCTGAGAATTCCCGCATTAAATACTTGAATGCCAGTGTTGATCAAGCCGGAGGACAATGAATCTAAAATCCATTCCCCTGAAGCTCGCGTGTCGCGAACCGCCAACACGCGAATTTTTTCTCCCGGAAATTTTTTACGCAAAACATGTCCGGCGGCCAGCCCCAATCGCCGGATTTCTCTCTTGGTGAGAGGAGAAGATCCCGCCACGCCGCGAATACCGTCGGTTCCAAAAAGTTTTTCCATTGATTGAGTTCCTTAACGCGTTAACAACCAAATTTTCCCTGATTTAATAAACACCACAAAAAACCACAACAGAAGCGCCAATAAAAAAGCGAGCAACCTTAAACTCATATTGGACGGCGACTTGAAACGGAACATAGTTAAATGACCTCTTTGTGAACTTCGGAGGCCGATGCGGGAGACCGGAAAAGAGTAAGCAACTGAAGCCTCAAATCGTCAGCATCCATGTTACTGGATAATTTCCCATCAAAGGCCAAGGAAATGGTTCCTGTTTCTTCTGAAACACAAATCGCCCAGGCATCTGAAATTTCGGAAATTCCCACCGCGGCCCGGTGGCGTGTGCCCAACAACTTGGAAAGCGACGGGTCATTGGAAAGCGGAAGAATACATCCGGCCCCGGAAACCCGGTCGCCTTGAATGATGACGGCCCCATCGTGAAGAAGGGTAGGAGGTTGAAAGATCGTCAATAAAAGTTCTCGGGTTAAGTCGGCGTTCAATTGCGTTCCCGAATCTAAATAATTTCTGAGCCCAATGTCTCTTTCGATCACCAGCAGCATTCCCATCTGGCGCCGGGAGGCTTCCCGCACGGCCCCCACCAGCTCATTTATCACGTGCATCTCATGCGGCGCCATAAACCGTCCTGCTGTTTTGGCTCCCAATCGGGCCAAAGCGGACCGCATCTCAGGTTGAAAAAGAACGGCAATGACCACCACGCCCGCGATCCAAAATTTTCCCAGCAACCATGAAAGCGAGGGAAATCCCAGCAACTCCGCCATGACGGTGGCCAAGGCGACGATCACGATTCCAAAAATAATTTGGACTGTTCGGGTCCCTTTAATCAGAAGCAAGGCATGGTAAAAAATATACCCGACCACCAACACGTCAAGAACGTGAACGATGTAACGGCTCCAAAGGTCAGCCACCAAATTCAACATGGGGTCCTCAAAACTATAGTTGGAGAAAAGGTTTAAGCGGCGGGAACGGGGGTGTCGGTGGGCCCAAATCCCGTGAGCCGATCTACTTCATCGCTGTTCAAAATTTCCTTTTCCACCAGAGCATTGGCCAAGGCGTTTAGCTTGTCGCGATTTTCTTTAAGAAGGATCCGGACTTTATCGAGCGCGGTGGTCAAAAGATTTTTGACCTCTTTGTCGATTACTTCCGCGGTGTGCTCGGAAAACCCCCGCTCGTTTCCAATGTCCCGTCCTAAAAATATTTCCGATTCAGGTTTCTTGTAAGTAATCGGGCCGACGACCTCCGACATACCGAACTCACAAACCATTTTATTCGCGAGCGAAGTGGCCTTCGTTAAATCATCATGGGCCCCGGTTGTAATGTCTCCAAACACCAACTCTTCGGCAACCCGTCCCCCGAGGAGAACCAAGATGCGGCCATAAAGTTCGGTTTTAGAAGTGAGGTATTTGTCCGACAAAGGCAATTGCATCGTATAACCCAAAGCGGGACCCCGTGGAATCAAAGAGACTTTATGGACCGGATCCGTACCGGGCGTTAACTTGGCCACCAAGGTGTGACCGCTTTCGTGGAAAGCGACGATCTTTTTCTCCTTCTCGGAAATGAGGCGAGACTTTCTTTCAGGTCCGGCCATCACGCGATCAATCGCAGATTCAAGATCGATCATATCGACCGCTTGTTTATTATTGCGGGCCGCCAAAAGAGCGGCCTCATTGATCACGTTGGCCAAATCCGCTCCCACGAATCCGGGGGTCCGACGGGCAACAATAGTCCAGTTTACTTCGACAGCGAGTTTGATCTTCTGGGCATGGACTTGCAAAATTTCTTCGCGGCCTCTCAAATCCGGAGCCGGAACCATCACATGACGGTCAAAACGACCCGGTCTTAAAAGGGCCGGATCTAAAACATCGGGGCGGTTGGTGGAAGCGATGAGAATCACTCCTTCACGACTTTCAAAGCCATCGAGTTCAACGAGAATTTGGTTCAGAGTTTGTTCCCGTTCATCATGGCCGCCGCCGATTCCGGCGAACCGGTGCCGTCCCACGGCGTCAAGTTCGTCGATAAAGAGAAGGCAGGGGGCGTTCTTTTTTCCTTGATCAAATAAATCCCGAACGCGGGAAGCGCCCACGCCGACGAACATTTCCACAAATTCAGATCCGCTGGCGGAAAAGAAAGGAACGTTCGCTTCACCCGCCACCGCTTTGGCAAGCATGGTTTTACCGGTTCCGGGGGCCCCATAAAGCAGCACTCCTTTGGGAACGCGACCGCCCAATCGTTGGAACTTGGCGGGATCTTTTAGAAACTCAACGATCTCTTTTAATTCTTCCTTGGCCTCATCAACGCCGGCCACATCTTTAAAAAGAGTTTTTCCTTTTTTACCGGTTTGGTTCTTGGCTTTGCTGCGGCCAAACGCCATGGCTTGCCGACCTCCATTTTGCATTTGGCGAATGACAAAGAACCACCACAAGAAAAAGAAAAGGCCGATCCAAAGAACGTTGGACAAAATAGAGGTAATCCATCCACTGCCTGGCGCGCCGGTGTAGTTTTTAACGCCGTATTGGTCCAACTCTTCGATCAATCGAGGATCTTGGAGCGGAATGGTTTGAAATCTTTGGTCAGGTCCCGTCTCGGCTTTGTAGCTGCCGGAAATTAATTCCTGGGTGACTTCTAAGGTTTGAATTTTCCCGGTTTTGAGAAGCTGCTTAAATTCGGAATAAGGGATTTTGGCGCGGGAAGGAAAGCGGGAGGATTGAATTACAAACAGGACCGCCAAAAAGAGGATGATCCAGATAAAAAGGGCCCGGCCGTCGAACTTCTTCATTGCGTTATCACTTTCCTTTTTGAATTTTAAACCAGAAAATTTGGGCGGAGGAAGATCCTTTTGATTTGGAAAGCCTCTCGATAAGCCAGCCTTTGCGAAGTTGCCAGAACCGGCCATTGGTCGGTGGGGACTGCATCCATCGCCTCAGCCCTTCAACTCCCTCAAACGTCGCCAAATCCTTTCCTACGATGTTCCGAATCAGCCGGCGTTGGGTGGCCGCAGGATATCTTAATAGCTTTTTCAAATCAAGCAACACACCCGTCGATACAGGCTTCACGACACTCGATTGAGCGGTGTTAAGTAGTGCCTCCCAAACCTCCTGCTCATCTCGAATCATGACAGCCGTTTGGGAGAGTCTTTTTTTAAATCCCGGCATCTTTTTTTCAATCAACGGCATCAAGCGTCGCCTAACCCAGTTACGAGAGAAACTTTCGTCCCTGTTGGTATGGTCAATTCGGAACTTGAATCGTCCCTTCTTCAAATATTTAAGGACCTCTTGCTTGGAAATGTCCAACATCGGACGCATCAAAGGAACCTTCTCCCCTTTCCACACCCGAACCGGGTGAATTCCGCCCAACCCTTCGGGGCCCGTTCCTCTGAACATATTGAGAAAAATAGTTTCAATCTGATCGTCCGAGGTATGCGCGGTTAAGATTCCTTCACACTTCCAGGCCCGAGCCATTTTCCACAGAGCAGTGTACCGTTGAACACGGGCCTTTTCCTCCAAGTTCCCGGTGGTTCCATGAAGGGGGCGAACCACCGAATGAAAGGGCCATTGCACTTGGGCCCCCAATTCCCTGGTGAAGCGCGCATCTCCCTCTGAATTTTTTCCCCGCAGCTTGTGATTAATGTGGCCGATATGGAATTTATAAGGGAGGAAAGGTCCAAGTTCTTTTAAAGAATGAACCAACGCCACTGAATCCGGACCGCCGGAGCAAGCCACGAGAAAAGAGGTCCCTTTTTTAAAAGGACGGTCAAAGGATGAAAAAAAATCGAGCAGCGATTTTTGAATCGTCATGAACATGAGGGAAGGATTATATCGGAATGAACGGGAAAAGAACTTATTCGATGACGGCTGTTTCGGCTTGCCCCATGCTGCGTTGGGCTATGTAGGTGAAAAGAATGAGGGCGCGGGACGTCTCCAAATCTTGGAAGGGAGACATGGCCAGCTCAGACTTCTTGGCGGCTGATTCCGAGTCCACCGCGGGAAGGGCAAATTCAGGATAAAGAACATAAGGATCTTCTTCCGTTGGTTCGCTGTGCGTGGCGCTGCGGATAAGCACGTCTCGGTCGCCACCGGTTCGAACCATATCGGAAACATTTTGGAGGATAAGCAACGCTTCATCTCTTAAGGTTTGAAGTCCCGGAACAAAAAGTTGATCGTGAAAAAGGGTGATGTCCAATCCGCGGCCCGTCTGGTCGATTTGAACGATGTTGTCTGTATTGCTGGAACGGTTTTTCATCCGGTCCACCAAGGATTTCCGGGCGGCGATAATATCCTTTGAATTGGTGGCCGTGTCGGCGACAGAAGGGTTCAAGTTATCCCAATTGGCCGGCTGTTTGCCGGCATCTTTTTCATTGCCTTGCAATTCCCATTCGAGAATTCGCTGCTTGGTGTTTTTGATGTATTCCTCGGCGGTTGAATTCGTCGGTTCGAGAGCTTGTACTTGTTTAAACAAATCCAAAGCGCGGACATACTGGTGATCTCCATAAAGTTTTAACCCTTCTTGGAGAAGCCCCTTCACGCGAGCGTCTTCGGCGAAACCCATACCGCCGATGATAAAAATGCCCGCCAGAGCGAGAACCAGTGTTAGCTTTTTCATTTTGTAATAGACAACACAACTTGCGTGATGTCTCCTCGGTCCGTGGGCGCGGCGACCTTCACTTGGAAGGTCTCTTCCGGTTTCAACATATTGGCTTTGAGGGCCGCTTTCCACGTGGCCACGCGGCGCTGACCCAGGGCCGGGTCTTTGTCATAAATCGTAATTTCAAAAGGGGCCCCCTCATATTTGCGCAATTCATTCATCAACTGATTCACCAAAACTTGAAGCGGCGGCGCAAAAGTGGAAGTCCCTTCTAGATAGACCCGGCGGTTGCTGAATTCAAAAATAATGTTGTTGTCTCTTAAGTAACGGAGCGCGGGTAAAGAAATGGGATCTCCGACCAGGGTCCGGGTGACGCCGCGCGTTTCTTGGATCACGAGCATCGAGGAATAGATCTCATCTGTGCGCAACAAGAACGCTCCCCTCGACATTCCATCCCACTGAATGGGTTCGTTCGGGACCGTGGTCCCTTCAATTTTTTTAAGCAAGCGGTTGTTCTGGTCCACGACGATAAAAGTCCATGATTCCGTCTGTCCGCGCGGTGGGGGAGCATCTTCTCTCTTGTCCACGATCATTGGCGTCGCGGGAGGAGGATAAGATTGCAGGAAAAAGGGCGGCTTGGGGAAATCAATCATCGACGGCTGATAGGTCTTGGGACTACGGACATCCATGAGCGCAATCTGTTTGTCTTCATCCATATAACCGAGCTCTTCGGTCAACACCCAATCGGTTTGACCCAAACGGGAAAATGGAATCACATCT
>CAZJOE010000076.1:0-7650 GCA_964547555.1 uncultured Elusimicrobia bacterium
CGATCCGGCAACTCATACCGACCATGAAAAAGTCAAAGCCCTCACCAAAAGAATTGGAGAATTAAAAAAGCTCCTGTAAATAAAATAGAATCACGGCTCGCTTATGATCCGACGTTATTTAACTTTTGCCTTTTTCATCCTCACTCCTTTTCTTGGCCAGGCCGTGGAAAAACCCCATGTTCAGGCCGAGCTACTCTCCGAAGTGATGTCGGTCCAACCGTCTCAGCCTTTTTGGGTGGCCGTTCGTCTCAAAATGGATCCGCAATGGCACACCTATTGGAAAAATCCCGGCGATTCGGGCATACCTTCGAAAATTATTTGGACTTTGCCCCCAGGATTCACCGCCAGCGATATTCATTGGCCCGCTCCGAAACGAATCGAACTGCCGCCCTTGGCCAGTTTTGGATATGAGGGGGAAGCGTATCTCCTTACAGAAATTACGCCACCCGCCGTTTTTAAATCAGCTAAAAATATTTTGATCCAGGCTCGTGTCGATTGGCTCGAATGCAAAGAGGCGTGCTTACCGGGAAGGGCCGATCTGAAAATAGAATTACCGGTTTCTATTGAGCCGCCGGTTCCCAATGTCCAGGCTGCGGGGAATTTTTCATTGGCCCGTTTTCTCCTTCCCATTCCCGACTTTCAGTGGAAAGTAGAAGCCTCTCAGGATGATCGCGCGATTTCCATTGTATTGACGTCTCCCCCTTGGTTTAAAAATGAAAATCCTAAAGTAGTTTTTTTCCCGGATGAAGCAGAAATCATTGATAACGCCGCCCCTCAAAAGGTTTTTCAAACGGATGGGAAATTGGTTGTGCTGGTTCAAAATGCCGAGCTTTCCACGGGCACAGGGACCCATCTCTCCGGTGTTCTGGTCGCGGATTTTGGATGGTCCGGCCCGCAAACGGAAGCCGCTCTTTCATTTAAAGTTGACTTGCCTCAAGCACCCAGCCCTTATGTTCCTCCGGCCCCCCATCAGAAAAAAATTCCGTTCTGGATTGCATTGCTTCTCGCTTTTGCGGGGGGCGCACTACTCAATTTAATGCCCTGTGTTTTGCCGGTTCTCTCCATTAAAGTTCTCGGATTTATTAAGCAGGGAGAAGAAAAATACGACCGTTTTTTCCAGGCCATGCTTTATTTGGCCGGTGTGGTGGTTTCATTTTGGATTTTAGCGGCAGGACTCCTGTTGCTTCGAAGGAGCGGTGAATCCGTGGGATGGGGTTTTCAATTGCAATCGGTTCCCTTTGTCGCTCTCTTAACTGTTTTATTTTTTCTGATGGCGTTGAATCTCTTTGGCGTTTTTGAAATTGGACTCTCCTTAACGCGCTTGGGCGGAGTTGGAAATCGGAAGTCAAAAATATTTTCTTCCTTTATGAGCGGCGTCTTGGCCACCGTGGTCGCCACGCCTTGCACCGCTCCTTTTATGAGTTCCGCTCTTGGGTACGCTTTGACGGTGGGACCCGCTCAATCCATGTTGATTTTTACGAGCTTGGCGCTGGGAATGGGGATTCCCTACGTTCTCTTATCGATGTTTCCCAAACTCCTCAGCTTTTTGCCGAAACCGGGACCGTGGATGGATACCTTTAAGCAATCCATGGGATTTTTATTTTTGGCCACCGTGGTTTGGCTGTTGTGGGTGATCGAACGTCAAGGGGGGCCAGCGCTGTCCACTCTTCTTGGGATCTTGTTCGTTATAGGGATGTCGTTATGGAGTTACGGAAAATTTCAGTTAAGCGCCGGATGGAAAGCCAAAACGTGGCTGGTTCTTTCCTTGCTGCTTCTGTTGGGAGGATTAGGCGCCTCCTATTTAATACTGGCCCCGCCAGATGTTAAATCTAATTCGAAAGGAGGAATTGCCTGGGAACCTTACTCTCTGGAACGTGTTGAAGCGGAGCGTAAAGCGGGCCGCCCGGTGTTCGTGGATTTCACGGCCGCCTGGTGCCTCACCTGTCAAGTGAATGAACGGGTCGCTTTTTCTTCCGAAGCGGTGATTCAAATGTTTAAAGAGAAAAATATCGCCGCATTTAAAGCTGACTGGACTTCTCGCGATGAGAAAATAACAACGGCCTTAAATAATTTAGGAAGGAACGGAGTGCCGGTTTATGCGTATTACAAAGACGGATCCCAACCCAACCCTGTGCTTCTTCCTGAAATTCTGACACCTGGGATTGTTTTGGATTCGATCAAATAAAAATGAGGAGAGAATTATTATGAAGCTCAAAATTAAAAGTTTAAGTTTGGCCGCGTTGTTTGTCGTTTCTGCGGCTGTGATGGGTCGCACCGCCGTTAAGACAGATGAAAAAGCGCCGGACTTTACTCTCACCGATATTGGTGGAAAAGTTCATTCCCTGTCGAATTATAAAGGGAAGTATGTGGTGTTGGAGTGGGTGAACTATGGTTGTCCGTTCGTTAAAAAACATTACAAAGCCGGCAACATGCAGGGATTACAAAAAGAATGGACCGCCAAAGACGCGGTGTGGTTGTCTATTTGCTCCTCGGCCAAAGGAAAAGAAGGATATTTGACGGCCGCCGGATGGAAAGAAGCTTCTGAAAAACAGAAGGCTGCTGGCAGCGCGATTTTGATGGATGAAACAGGCGAAGTGGGCCGTCTTTACGGCGCGAAAACAACGCCTCACATGTTCATCGTGAATCCAGACGGCGTTCTTATTTATCAAGGCGCCATCGATGACAAGGCGACCGCTGATTCCGCTGATATTCTTGGCGCCACCAATTATGTGAGCAAAGCCTTGAACGAAGCCTCCGCTGGAAAAAAAGTCAGTTCTCCGACGACAAATTCGTACGGCTGTTCTGTTAAATACAAGTAAAAAACTGATATCATCGCCGAAATTTAATTGAAGGCGGCGCTATGTTAAAAACTGACATTCCATTTAAAAACTTCCCGGCTGAAGTAAAGGCCATATTGGAAGCCTGTCCCGGTTATTCTATTCCCCGAAATGCGGAAGAGCTGCTGGCCCTTTCTTGCGGAGGGGAAGAGAATAATTTCTTTGAAGTGGCTTACGACATTCCCGGTAAAGGGTCTGTTGTCGAAGCGACTGTCACACGGGTTAAAAATGGAATCGTCGCCAACTATCCGGATCCTTACATGCGCCGCCGGGATCCGGAAGCGGTGTTGATTGCCGACAGCCAGCCCACCGACAAGGTCCGTTTTTCCGAACGTTTTGGAAAAGACTTCGAATCCGTCCGGCAAGAAACGTTTGAATGGCTTAAAAATCAAGAATTGATTGTCACTCCCTTTATCGCCGGCAAGCGGGACATGGGTGTGGACGCGCTTGTGGTGGCTCCGGCCAACACGGGTTTTTTCGCTTATGGACTCAGTCACTTGCAGGGATCGCTTAGCCCGGCGGAAATTCATGAAGGCTTTCATCCGAAAGCCGTCATTTATGTCGCTCCTCCCTTCCGATTGACGCACTTCAAAGGCCAGCAGCTGGTTGTTCATAACCGCCGCAAAAACATTCATGAATTATTCGCTTACAACCTTTATCCCGGTCCCAGCGCCAAAAAAGGTGTTTATGGAATTCTTCTTAACATTGGAGAGAAAGAAGGATGGATCACCACGCATTGTTCGACCGTTCAAGTTGTCACTCCCTACGACAACACCGTCACGATCATGCATGAAGGCGCCAGCGGGGGTGGAAAGAGTGAAATGTTGGAACGCGCGCATCGCGAACCCGACGGCCAACTTCTTTTGGGAAAAAACGTTGTTACCGGCGAGAAAAGATTCCTTCAAATTCCTCGCACATGCGAACTTCGGCCTGTCACGGATGATATGGCGCTTTGCCATCCTTCACTTCAAGAGAAAGATGGCAAGTTAAGCCTCACCGATGCCGAAGAAGGATGGTTCGTTCGGACCAATCATATCGATGGGTATGGAAAAGACATTAACTTGGAACGGCTCACCGCTCAACCGCCGGAACCTTTGCTTTTCTTAAATCTCGACGCTTCTCCGGGGGGGCGTGCTCTTATTTGGGATCACATCATGGATGCTCCTGGAAAACCGTGTCCCAATCCACGCGTGGTTATTCCTCGTCGGATTATTCCCAATATCGTTGACAAGCCCGTCGCCGTTGATATTCGCAGCATGGGCATCAGGACTCCGCCGTGCACTGCCGAGAATCCATCTTACGGCATCGTCGGGTTATTTCACATCCTGCCCCCTGCTTTGGCTTGGTTGTGGAGATTGGTGGCTCCTCGCGGATATGCCAATCCGAGCATCACCGACACAGCGGGTTTAAGCAGTGAAGGTGTTGGATCTTATTGGCCCTTCGCCACGGGACGTCGTGTTGACCAAGCGAACCTTCTTCTTCAGCAATTTAAAGACACTCCGAATGTTCGTTACGTTCTCACTCCCAATCAGCACATCGGTGCGTGGGAAACCAGTTTCATGCCGCAATGGCTGATGCGGGAGTATTTGGCCCGTCGTGGGTCCGCGAAGTTCTCGCCCGATCAAGTTAAACCGGCCCGGTGCTCGCTGTTGGGATACGCGATGAACTCGATTCAAGTCGAAGGAAGCGCGATTCCCTCTTGGTTCTTGCAAGTGAATACGCAACCTGAGATTGGAGACGAAGGATATGACAAGGGCGCGAAAATTTTGAGTGATTTCTTTAAGGAAACATTAAAAGAATTTTTGGTGCCGGATCTTAACTTGTTAGGCCGGACCATTATCGATTGCGCTCTCAAAGATGGATCAGTCAAGGACTTCGAATCGTTAATGGGGACGCAACTCATTTAGAAGTAATTCGTCACCCCGGCGAAGGCCGGGGTCCAGCCTTTTTAGCTTCTTAAGTTAACGCATCCCAAAGGTGTAATAAACGACTGGATTCCGGCCTTCGCCGGAATGACGGTTTAGTTGAACAGTTTCTGAAAGAAACCTTTCACACCGCCTTGGTGTAATGAGCACGGTTCCATGGGTTCTGTCCACATTCGATTTCAAATGAACTTCAAGCCATCTAACAAATTAAGTAAATCATCGGTTTTTGGGGTCTTTTGACAAAACAAGCAATATAGCGCAGTTTTTGGGCTAAATTTTGCAAATTTGTTACCAGTTCTTAAGACGATCTTAATGCCGGTTCAGTTAAATACTCTCTAACTAGAATTAGAGGTAGGTGGCTTTCAGGCTTTTATTAGAGTCATCTTTCGAGGAGAGAATCATGAAGTCGTCCCTCTTGAAGAGTATCGCTGTTTCGCTTTCCATCGTTTTATTCGCAACAAATTGCGTTCTGGCTCATTCACCAGAATCAAATTTTTGGAAAGAGCGCCAAAAAAATGTTCAAGATTCCAACGAGCCGTCGGATAATCCGACACAAGTAGCTAGCCTTCCACTAGATTTCCAGTCCAATCCCACGCAGATTCTCAATAGACTTCCTGCTCCTCTTCCTGAAAACTTTAGATCCTCGATTTCAAAACAAATTGAAAGGCAAATTCCCAGGAATTTGGAATCTCAATTTGCACCGATTTTCAAATCGTTATCCTCCCGGTATGGAAACGTTAGAAAAATTTCAATCCCTCAAGAAAAACGAACCAATAAAACGGTTATCCATATCCAGGACATTCACTTAAATCCTGAAGCACAAGAGAATATCGATAAGACAATCCAGAATCTCATCGAACAGAAACAAATTGGACTTGTTGGGCTGGAGGGAGCATTTACTTCCATCGATCTTTCAAGTTTTCGCAAGTTTGAAGATAAAGAAACCGTCCGAATTGTAACGGACTATCTCTTGCGAGAAAATAAAATTTCAGGCGCGGTCCATGCTGCTTTCACAAGTTCCGCCGATATTCCAGCTATTGTTGGAGTGGATGAACGCACTCATTACAACGCCAATGTCAAAGCCTTTCAACTTTCTCTCCAACAAAAAGAAACCTACAAAAAACAAGTGAAGATGTTGTCCGAAGTCCTCGATCGCAAGACAGCCAGCCAGCTACTTAATAGCCCCTCTTTAAAAGCTTTTCATAACAAAGTGAAATCTTATCGAGAGGGTTCCCTTTCGATGGGTGATTACATAAAAAATTTGGCGCAACATGTGCCTAAAACCTCTTCGGACGTCGATGTTTTTCTTGAGGCCTATGGGATGGAGTCATCGCTTAATTTTGAAAGAGTGGAGTCGGAGAGAACGACCCTCCTTTCTCAGCTTTTAACCAATCTAAAGAAAGAAGAAACCACTCAACTTTTAAATACCAGCATCGCTTATCGATTGGGGAATATTAATCACGCCGATTTCTATCAATACCTGAAAGATCTCTGCGGGAAAAAACAAATTTCTCTCTCTCGCTTCAAAGCAATGGATTCTTACATTCAATATGTGCTTCTCTCGGAAGCCATTAACCCCGACAAGCTTTTCCCTGAAATCGCTTCAATGGAAAAAGAAGGGTATCAATCTCTCATCAAAACAGAATCCGAAAGAAAACTGCTCGAGGAATCAAAGCAGCTTTATTTGGTTGGAAAATTGATCGACTTTTCTCTTACCCCAGATGAATGGAATGACTATCAGGATCTCAAAAACTCTAAGTTCCCCAATTTAAACCTTTCGTCTTATGAGTCTTTTTACCAAGAAGCTGAGATTCGAAATAAAGCGATCACCGCCAACCTTCTTAACGCAATGGAAGAAAATAAAGCCTCAGTTGCAGTTCTTGTAACGGGGGGATTTCACTCTCCTGGAATCGACCAACTATTAAGGAAGGCCGGTGTAACGTCTCTCACTTTCGTCCCAAAGATTTCAAAAGTTGATTCCGAAAATGGTTCTTCATATCTCAGTGTCTTCGCCCAAGAAAAAACCCCTCTTGATCAATTGTTCAAAGGGGAGAAGTTGTTTGTGGCCCCACCAGTGATGCCAGCATCGCCGGCCGTTTCTGCTCTTGTCGCCGGAACGTCAGCTGCTCGCCACAACGATCCTTCTTTGGCTCAACCGGCAGCTGAAAAGTTGAATTTAAAAATGCCTGTAAAGGCCGCCCTCATCGCAGGAGGCATCGCGCTCACATTGGCAACTTCCTACAAAATCCTTATTACACTTTCCGGCCAATCAATCGCGCATGTTTCTGTTCAGACGGTTTCTTCTTGGTCTACAACGGTTCTTCAAACCGTTGCTCAATTTGCGTCGAACCCCACATTCTGGATGAATCCGATGTTGATCGGCGCTATCGTTTTATTGGTTTTAGTTGCTTTATGGCCAAATAATCGTCAATTCGGCAGGGCTTTTGGACTTAAAGAGCTCCTTGTTATTGGACTTTTATCTTCCCCTCTCAGTGGTTTAGCACAAACTCCCCAAGGGTTTAAATTTTTAACCAACAATGTAACTGAGCCAACGCAAATGCCCTTGAGTTATAAGGCACCGGAGGGTTATTGGAAATCGATTAACTCGAACCCAACCAATGTTGATAACACAATCGAAAGACTTTTAAACACATATGGGCTCAACCTTTATGATGGTGCGCTCTGGCAAGTCGCAATGGCTAGGAATAATCACAATATTCTCGCTGACCAGCACACGAAAAGATTGTCTTCAGGACGATCCGGAGATTTACACTCAATTAAAGCAACCGATGATCCCTTCCGTTATGGTGATAAGAAAGAACAACTAAGCAAGGAACAAGCCTTCTACTTCCGAATGATTACGGATCAATATAGTCAGGTAGATCCGC
>CAZJOE010000077.1:0-7567 GCA_964547555.1 uncultured Elusimicrobia bacterium
CCGCTTTGGGGTTGGTTCCCGCGATGGTTTATTTTCTATCCCATCGTTGGGCAAGTCGCTTTCGTTGTTTATTTGATTACAACCATCGCCGAAACAAATCGCGTTCCTTTCGATATTCCTGAAGCCGAATCTGAATTGACCGCCGGTTTCCACACTGAATACGGAGGTATGTGCTTCGCGATGTTCTTCTTAGTGGAATATGCCTATGTGTTTATCGGCTCCATTCTCGGCACCGTCCTCTTCTTGGGCGGAGGTTCGCCGCTTCTTCCTTTCCTTAAATTTATTCCGTCTTGGGCTTGGTTCCTGGGCAAAACAATGGCGCTCGTCTTTATTTTCCTCTGGGCGCGTTGGACCTTCCCTCGACTCCGTGTGGACCGCATCATGGACCTCTGCTGGAAAATTTTCCTTCCCTGGACCCTTATCAATATTGTCCTCATGGGCGGAATCCTTTTATGGAGAATCAGTTCAGGGGGCGCCCAGTAATGTTTTGGGACCTTCCTAAAATATTCAGAATTTCAAAGGCGCTGATCAAGGGAATGTTTCTCACTCTTCGTTATATGTTCACGCCCGCGATCACTTATCAGTTCCCCAAAGAAAAAAGGGAAACAGCCGAACGGTTTCGTGGCGTTCTCTCGTTCCATCCTGAAATTTGTATCTCCTGTGAAATGTGCGTCCGTGTTTGCCCGTCCGACGTTATTTCGATGGAATGGGTCCGTAACGAGACCACCAAGAAAAAAGATTTAACCTGGTACCAGATTGATTACGCCAAATGTAACGTCTGCAAATTGTGTGAAGAAGTCTGCCCAACCAAAGTGAAATCCGTCCACCATTCGAACGAATATGAAGTGGTGTTTGAGGATCGAAAAGACGCCATCGTCCGGTGGAATCCCAGCACGAAAGATACCGTTTCAAAAGGACCGGAAGCCCAGGAATGGTACCGGTTTATGCCGACGGGAGAGAAAGTTAAAGTTGATCCACTTCCTGAAGCCACCAAAGAGGCCGCCCAATGATCGAAACCTTTATCTTTTATTTATTGGCCGCCATTACAATTATTCCAGCGATCCTGGTTGTGTCGCTTAAGAACGTTTTTCATAGCGCTCTCTATTTAATTTTGTCGTTGTTGGGCGTGGCTGGTTTCTACGCGATGTTGGGCGCCGACTTTGTTTTCACCGTGCAGCTTTTGGTTTACGCGGGCGGCGTGATGGTTATTCTTCTTTTTGTTGTCTTACTTTCCGGTAAACCTTCCGATTGGAAGGGCGCCCAAGTAAATGAGCACGCTTGGTTATCCGCTATAGCGGCGATTATTGTTTTGGCCGCGATCGGTGCGGTTATTTATAAATGGCCTTTCGTTCTCCAGCCCGCTTCTCAACAAGTGACCTCTGCTCGTTTGGGACAGCTTCTTTTAACCGACATGCTTTTGCCTTTTGAAATTATTTCCCTGGTCCTGGTGGCGTCCTTGGTGGGTGCCGTTTATTTCTCGGCCAGAAAGAAATCTTTATGATCGGCCCACAACACTTTCTCGTCGTTGCCGCTCTCATGTTCTCCATCGGGATTTATGGAATCCTCGCCCGCCGGAATATTTTGGGACTCCTCATGTCGATTGAACTTCTGTTCAATGCGGTTGGAATTAATTTCATCGTGTTTAACCGGTATATGTATCCCGAAGCTGTGTGGGGACATGCCGCCACTTTGTTTGTCATCACGCTGGCCGCTGCGGAAGCCGTGGTGGGACTCGCGCTGGTGATCACCATGGTGCGGGAAGCGAAAACCGTTTTGGTTGAAAAACTCAACATCTTAAAAGGTTAATGGTCCATGTCTGAAAGTCATCTCTTAACAAACGCTTATTATATTTTGCTCGCCCCTTTGGCGGCCTTTGCTCTTATTTTGACGTGCAGAAAATGGGCCGGCCTTCAAGGCGCTTGGATCGGCGTCTTGGCGATGGGCTATTGTTTCGCCCATTCTCTTTTGATCGTGCTCGGTATCTTCTCCGGTTCTCTTCATCTTCCCTCTGAAGGTTTGCAGGGACACTTCTTTGAGTATTCCAGAACTTGGTTTAGCTCGGGCAATTTTGAATTTACAGTTGGACTTTTAATTGACGGTCTTTCCTCCATGATGATGGTCGTGGTGACGCTGGTTTCTCTTCTCGTTCAGATTTATTCCATTGCCTACATGCAGGATCATAAGCGCTTCGGCCGATACTTCGCTTACGTTAACCTGTTTACATTCTCAATGCTCCTCTTGGTTGTCGCCAACAACATGCTTCAATTCTTCATGGGGTGGGAATTGGTCGGACTTTGCTCCTATTTATTGATTGGCTTTGATTTCGAACGGGAAGCCGCCGCTTATGCCGGGCGAAAAGCGTTCCTGACCACCAAGGTCGGCGACTTAGGGATGTATATCGGCCTTCTTATTATTTTTAATTACCTCGGCACGTTTAACATTCCTTCTCTTTATCAGAACGTGACCTCCATTCAATATCCCCTATGGGTTTTGGCTTCCGTGCCGATTCTTCTTTTCTTCGGAGCCATGGGCAAATCCGCGCAAGTACCGCTCCATGTTTGGTTGCCGGACGCCATGGAGGGTCCAACCCCCGCTTCCGCTTTGATCCACGCTGCCACGATGGTCGCGGCCGGTGTTTATATGGTGGCCCGAGTATTTTTCTTATTTGAAGCTGCGCCAATCTCGCTTGAAGTTGTGGCTTGGGTTGGCGTTGCAACGGCCGTGATTGCTGCTTCCATGGGTTTGGTTGCAAGCGACATTAAACGGGTTTTGGCTTTCTCAACCGTTAGCCAATTGGGTTTCATGATGGCGGCGTTGGGATGTGGTGGATATGCCGCCGGAATGTTCCACTTAACGACGCATGCCGCTTTCAAAGCCCTTCTCTTTCTTTGCGCGGGCAGCGTGATTCACGCGGTCCACACGAACGACATGTGGAAGATGGGGGGATTGGCCGCGAAAATGCCGATCACCGCGACCGCCTATCTCATCGGAACCCTTTCCATTGCGGGGCTTCCTTTGTCTTCAGGTTTTTATTCAAAAGAAGAAGTGTTGGGCGCGGCGTTCGGCCATAACAAAATTATTTTTGCGCTGTTGGTCCTCGCGGCCCTCATGACGTCTTTTTATATGTTCCGCACGTGGTTCCTTACCTTTGTCGGCCTTCCTCGCGATAAAGACAAATATCATCACGCGCATGAATCACCGCCTTTGATGGCGGTTCCCTTAATTATTCTCGCCGTTCCTTCTTTGTTCCTGGGATTCGCGCTCGCCTATCATGACAACATCGCCAAGTTCATTCATTGGGGCGCAGAGGCGCATGCGGAAGGCGGACATCAGGCGGGTCATTACATTATTTTAGGGGCGTCGTTATTTGCTTTCCTCGGCGGTCTTTTGGGCGCCGCTTGGGTATATTTTATCCAGCCGGTGAAATATATGGCGTTGGGTCAGATTTTCGCGGTTCCTCACAAACTTCTCAACGAGCGGTACCGGTTTGATGAACTTTACTTGTGGTTTATCGGGAAAGTTTATCATCCGCTTAGCCATAAATTGGCCGCGATCGATTATGATTTCTTGGACCAATTTTTTATCGATGGTTTCGGCCGGGTGGGAAAATCCTTCTCCTGGATGAGCGATCTTTTCGATGAGAAGTTCATCGACAAAATTCTCATCGACGGCAACGGCTCGTGGCTCAATCGAATGGGACTTGTTTTCCGCCGCATGCAGTCAGGCCTCGCGCAAAGTTATCTTTTCTGGATGGTGGTGGGCGTCGGATCCATGTTGGTATGGATGGCGCAGCACTTCAAATAAAAAACTAAGGAGTTACCCGTGAATTCGTCTTCTATTTTATCTTGGATCGCATTTCTACCGTTGATTGGAGGGGTGGTGATCCTCTTCACCAAAAAGGAAAACGCCCAACTTCACCGAACCTTGGCGACATTGTTCGCGGTGGGGACCTTTGTTCTTTCTCTTTTCCTTATTCCGGGTTTCAATTCCACCATCCCCTCGATGCAGTTTGTCCAGAAACTTCCTTGGATCTCGACCTTCAACATCAATTACTCGATGGGAATTGACGGTCTTTCCTTCCCGTTGGTCCTTTTGACCACGTTCCTTTGTTTGATTTCCATCATCGCGTCTTACGGCATTGAACTCCGGACCAAAGAATATTTCTTCTGGTTCTTGCTCCTTGAAACCGGCATGTTGGGACTCTTCTTCGCGTTGGACTTTTTCCTTTTCTACGTGTTCTGGGAAATCACGCTGGTTCCGATGTATTTCTTGATCGGGATTTGGGGAGGCCCCAAACGCGAATACGCGGCCATTAAGTTCTTCTTGTTCACTCTATTCGGGAGCGTGTTCATGCTGCTCAGCATGCTCGCCATTTATTTCGCCAGCGGCACCGGTCTTCCCGGCAGCGAACGCACCTTTGATTTGGTCCAGTTGGCCCAGATGGCTGCTGATGGCCGGTTGCAAATGGTCGGGCGGTTCGGCATGCTGGTGTTCTTGGGTCTGTATCTTGGCTTCGCCATCAAAGTGCCGGCGTTCCCGTTCCACACCTGGTTGCCTCTCGCGCACGTGGAAGCGCCGACCGCCGTCAGTGTAATTCTGGCCGGTGTGCTTCTTAAAATGGGCGTGTACGGACTCCTCCGCGTGTCCTACTCCATTCTTCCTCACGCCACGCAGCAATTTCTTCCCTACTTGATTGTGATCGCCACCATCAATATTGTTTACGGCGCTTTATGCGCAATGGCTCAGAAAGATATGAAGCGAATGGTGGCTTACTCTTCCGTCAATCACATGGGCTACTGTCTGCTCGGTATGGCCGCAGTGATGGGCAATGCCAATGCGGCGCAGGCTGGATTAAACGGAGCGGTGCTCCAGATGGTCACACACGGGATCATCACCGGCTCACTGTTCTTATTGGTGGGTGTTATTTATGACCGCGCTCATACGCGGGATATCGATGCCTTTGGCGGGCTCGCCACTCGCATTCCGATTTTTGCAGGACTTATGATTGTTCAGGCGATGGCCTCTTTGGGTCTTCCAGGACTTGCCGGATTCGTCGGCGAATTCTTGTGCTTCCTCGGCGGGTTTGGCGGCAGCTTCAATGGACACAACTTTAAAATTTGGACGGCGATTGCCGTCATCGGTATCCTGGTAACAGCGGCTTTCTTCCTTAAGATGATCAAGCTTGTGCTCATGGGCGAATTTAATCCCAAGTGGGAAGGAAAAATGCCGGACATGACGTTTCGCGAACTCGTGACGGTTGTTCCTTTGACCGTTTTGACCGTGGTGCTCGGCGTGTATCCGTCCTTGGCGCTCAATCTCATGGACACGACGGTCGGACAATTGGTGAGGCTCGTCTCAAAACAATGAAAAACCTGATCCTCATCGGCCCCGAACTTTTCCTGGCGGTGGTGGCGCTCGGCATTTTACTCGGCGACGCTTTCACGAAAGATCTTAAGAAGCCCTGGCTTTATATTTCCGTCGGAGCTTTGGCGCTCGCGGGCCTTTCCTACATTTTGTTTTTCACCAACAAAGCGCTTCCCGGCGCGGCGGCATTGGGAATTGAACCTATTTCTGTCACCGGATCGTGGATCCAATATTCGCCTGTCATCAACATGATTTCCGTTGATTCTTTGGCCGTCTTCTTCAAAATCTCCGTGGTCGCCGCGGTCATCATTGTTTTTTGGTTGTCGGCCGATTATCCTGAATACAAATCACTTTCTTTCGCCACTTATTCAGCTCTTCTTCTCTTGGCCACCGTGGGCATGCTTCTTTTGGTCGGCTGCACCGATCTTCTCCTCGCGGTCATCTCCGTCGAACTTCTCAGTATTTCTTCTTTCATTCTAACGGGATATATCGTGACCCGCCGTTCCTCCGGCGAAGCCGCCATCAAATATTTCTTGGTCGGCGGTCTTTCCACGGCGTTGCTTCTTTTCGGTATCTCCTATTATTACGGTTACTTCGGAACGACGAGTATTTTGCCGCTTCTTGCTTTTAACGGGGCTCAGCAAACAATTGATTCCGGTCTCAGTTTAATTCTGATTTTCTTGGTCTCTGGCTTGGGTTTCAAATTGGCCATGGTCCCTTTTCATATGTGGGCTCCCGACGCTTACGAAGGCGCGCCGACACCCATCACAGCGTTTCTTTCCGTGGCGCCTAAAGCGGCGGCGGTTGGATTTATCATCCGGCTTTTCGCGCATCATGGGTCCTTGGGTTTTACTCCGGTGTTGGCGGTTCTCGCCGCTTTGACCATGTCCGTCGGAAATATGGGCGCTCTTCCCCAAACGAATTTAAAAAGACTTCTCGCTTACTCTTCCATCGCGCAAATCGGTTATATTTTGGTGGCGCTCGTCGCGGGGGGAACCGCGGGGGTTCAGGCTGCGATGATTTATACGTTTATCTATTTGTTCATGAACCTGGGCGTGTTCTCGGTTCTTATTATTGTGGCCAACACCTCCAAGTCGGAAGAGTTGGACACCTTTGCAGGACTCTCCAAACGTTCCTTTCCTTTGGCTTTAATCATGATGCTCTTGCTTCTGTCCATGACGGGCATTCCACCCTTGGCCGGATTTATCGGAAAATTCTCGGTCTTTTCAGCGGTTATAACTGATCCTTCTCTTTTATGGTTGGGCATCATTGCGATTCTTAACAGCGTTGTGTCCCTTTATTATTACTTCAAAGTCGCCCAACAGATGTTCTTCAAAGAAGCCATCCAAACTCAGCCGCTCGAATTTACTCCCGCCTTGCTGTCCTGTTTGGTGGTCACGGTGGGCGTGACCGTGGTCGCCGGGCTTCTCCCCAACCAGCTACTCGGATGGGTCAGAAATTTAGTAGGCTCCTGACGGAAAATTTGTGGAATTCGTAATCGGCTTAGATCTTAAGAACGCTCTTAAACCAGAACTCACCCTCCTCAACAAGAATCTTGAAAGTCTGGCAGGACAATCTGACGGATTTTTAGGAGACCTCCTTCGCTATGTCCTCATTGGTTCCGGAAAACGAGTTCGCCCCGCGTTGGTTTATTTGGGCGCGAAATTGGGAACCCATAAAATCGAAGATGTCCGCGTGGTGGAAGCCGCCGTCGAATTGGTCCATATCGCCACACTGATCCATGACGACGTCATTGATAAGGCTGCTCTCCGTCGGGGACAAAAGACCGTGGTGGAAGTACAGGGCGTTGATACCGCGGTTCTGTTGGGTGATTACATTTATACTTACGCTTTCCAGAAAGTGGCCGAACTCAATAAACCCCTCATCCTCAAACTCTTGGCCGAATCAACTTCCATCATGTGTGCCGGAGAAATTGAACAGCTTCGCAAGCGTTACCAATTTGATCTCACCGAAGAAGAATATTTTTCTTTCATCCGTAAAAAAACCGCGTCTCTTTTCGGCGCCTCAGCCCGGGCCGGCGGAGTTTTGTCCGGTCAAAACGAAGCCGTTCAAACAGCGCTTGAATCTTACGGCCTCAATCTGGGAATCGCCTTCCAGATCACCGATGACTTGCTGGATTTAACCGGCGAAGAATCCGTCGCCGCTCAAGCACTACGTCCCGATCTTTTAAATGGAACGATGA
>CAZJOE010000078.1:0-7519 GCA_964547555.1 uncultured Elusimicrobia bacterium
CGGGACTCCTCGGTATATGGGGGGTTATGAATCCGGTTATCTTCACTTCTTTGTCCGAACGACCGTCAATCTTGAAGTTTCAATTCGTTCTCAAAATGTGGTCGCGTCCGTCAATCGGGCCAAGATTTTATTAAGCGAGTTCGGCGTTCCTTTGGATGGGAACTGGCAGGAAGTCATTATTCCTCTCGACTATTTCAAGCGCAAAGAAAGCAATCTTGATTTCACCCAAATTAAAACTTTCTTTGCTATCGGTGGAACAGCGGCTATTGACGGAGAACTCGCCAATCAAGCCTTTGATGTGGATGGGGTCCGCTGGCTTAGCACCAATCAAAATGTTCCGGACGTTGAGAAAGTTTATCTGGGGCTGAAAAATAAACAGCAACCCTCCGGCTTGGTCCGTTCCTATGACACCGTGGTTTCAGCTTTCACTTATGACGAAGCGTTGGCCGCGATGGTCTATACCTATCACAAAGACACCGCCATGGCTAAAAAAGTTTTGGATGTTTATAAAGCCAAATTTGCCGCCGGCGGATTTGACGGTTTTAATGATGAATATCACGTCGACACGTTGGCTTCTCGAGATGGCGACCGTACCGCCGGACCCAATGCTTGGATTTTATTGGCGTTGATCCACTATAAAAATATAACAGGATCGACCGACTATGACGCCGTCATGGCGGGGATTGCTTCATGGCTTAAAACTTTACAAGCCCCTGACGGTGCCATTCGTTACGGTAAAACCGTGGATACGAATTTGCTCAATGTTAAATCAACCGAGCACAACCTGGATGTCTATTCAGCTTTCTCTCAATACAGCCAGGTTCTGGGAGGAGACGCGGTCTATGGTCCGGCGGCCCAACAAATTTCAGCTTGGCTGCGCAGCCCGACTGGTGCGTGGAACACCACTCAAAGCCGGTTTAATGTGGGCTCACGGTCAGATGGAATAACTCCCAATACTGACCGGGCGCTGGATGTTTATTCTTGGCCGGTGCTGGTGTTTTCTAGTTTTACCGCGGTTGTGTCTCAAGCAGAAGCGACCTTTGGGGTCACAAAAACGAACAACTTAACAGGGCTTCCTATAACAGGATTTGATTTCAGTGGATCCGTGGGAGCGCCGGTGGACAAAGATGCCGTGTGGCTGGAAGGAACGGCCCAAATGGTTCTCGCGTATTTGGCTTCTGGAAACCAGGCCAAAGCGGACCAGTATCTAAATGAACTAAGAAAAGCGATTTTTAATATATCGCCGTCGGTGCAAGGGCTCCCCTATGCAACCAATGACGGGACCGCTTATGGTTTTATGATGACGTCCAATTTCGCATCAATTAGTTCGGACGCGTGGTATATTTTCGCCGAGAGAAAATTTAATCCGTTCCATATTTTCCCGATTTTCGAGGCCGGGGTTCGGAACGTTTCCAATAACCAGCGGGTGCCGTCAGGCGTTCTTTCTTGGGCCGGCGTTCTTCCCGGATCCGGATGGGTTTTGGCTGATCAATATGTTCTTTTGGACGCCCAGCCGATTTCAATCGATCCCTGGGGAATCCAAATTTACACCAACAACACGACCTTTTCTGATCCTTCGCCGGAAGATCCCAACAACCCCGATTCCGATCCGGCGGGTCTTCTTTTGACGGGAACTCCCAACACTTCTATCCGGCTTCCCTTGGCGTGGAGCATTAAAGACACGTCGGTGTCGCCTTCAACCGCCGATCCCACTGACGAGAGTGACCCGAATAGTTTTCAATGGCTCTTCTTTCTTGATAAACAAACGCCGGCCATCGACCGCGACGGAAACGGCAGCACGACGGACGAAAAGGACGGGAAACCTTTTTCCAACGGGGATCCCTTTGTTGTGGTCCGGAACGGATCAGGGATTCACGGCACTCAAAATCCCGCGGGATTTTTCCCCGTTCTTTCACCCGACTCGGTGTATGTTGAAGGAGATTTCGGCACAGCCGCCGCCCAATCCACATATCTCACCACCCTCTACATCGAATTTTATTTCGAGTAAAATAAGAGGGAAGTGTTACACTTCCCCCCATGGAACCCACTCTTCTTAAAAAATATCACTCTGTTTTACAGTCACGGCCTTTGGTGGCTGGGACATTGACCGGTTCTCAAACGTCTAGCCAGCTTAAATCTGCCCGTTCCGCCAAAATCGATCTCCTAGAGTTGCGCCTTGATACATTTTCCTTCCTCACTAAAAATATTGAGAAAAGCGTGTCCAGAAGCAAAGAAACTCTTCTTCAGATACGAAAAACCGTGAGACTCCCTGTTCTTCTCACTCTTCGTTCTTATAAAGAGGCGGGGCCTTCGGTTTCTTCCCGTCGCAAATTTGATGACACCTGGAGGTGGGAAATTTTAAAAGGACTGATTCCTTTTGTTGAAGCGGTGGATGTGGAAGCGCAGGCCAGCGGATTGATTAAGAAAGTTGCTTCATTGGCTGCAAAACATCATGTTTGCATGATTCAGTCCCATCATAATTTCAGAGCTGTATCTCAGCTTGGCCACCTTAAAAAAATCCATGATCAAGCCCTTCAACGGAGAGTGGATATTTTAAAAGTGGCGGTTATGCCCAAAACGGAAAAGGATTTGCGTTCATTCTTAAAATGGGGGCTTTCCGTTAAAAACCCAAAAGTTATTTTAATTGGGATGGGACCGCTGGGAATTCTTTCCCGCTTCCTGGGCTATAGTTTTGGGTCCATTTTAACGTTCGGCCATTTGGGAAACAGGTTGGCCCCGGGACAAATCCATGCCAAAGATTTATCGGCGAGTATCAGAGATATTTATGAATGAAGTCCATTTATCCACCGTGGAATTTTGCGTGATCGACACGGAAACAACCGGAGGGGCCCATGCCATCGACCGGGTCATCGATGTGGCGGTTTTTCGGTTTAAAGAGGGGACCATCGTTGAAAAATTTCAATCCCTGATTAATCCCGGTCGTTCGATCCCAGGATGGATCACGGGACTGACCGGCATCGACAACGATATGGTCGCGCGAGCGCCCACTTTTGAAGAGATTGAGCCGGCCTTGACTCGCATTCTTAGGAAAGGTGTGTTCACGGCTCACAATGCCGGGTTTGACTATGGATTTATCCGAAGCGAATACAGCCGGCTGGGGAAGGAATTTGTCCAACCGCAATGTTGCACGCTAAAAATAGCCCGCAAACTTTTACCGGAGTTGCCCTCCCGAAGTTTGGGATACTTGTGTGAGCATCTGTTGATTGATATCGCCGATCGTCACCGCGCCCATGGCGATGCCGAAGCCACCGTGTACGTGTTAAAAAGTTTCCTGCGGCAATTGGAACGGGAACATCAAGTGACGACCTGGATGGGATTGGAAGAATTTTTAAGACGCAGAAGAAAAAAGATGGAAATCCAGATATAAGATTAAGATACAATTCGGTTTCCAATCGTTTGCTCAAATCAAAAAGGAGATTCGACACGCCCATGAAAAAAATATTCTCATTAACCTTCGCTGCCTTGGTTCTTTTCGCCGGAATATCTCACGCCTTCAACAAAGATAAATTTGTCATCCATTTCAAAAAAGCCTTTAACCTCGATTCAAAAATACCGGTGACGGTGGGCGATCCGACTCCTTCACCCTTTGGCGGGTTGTTGACGTTCCCTGTTTCAGTGGGAGGTCAAAACCAAACGGTTTATTTAACGAAAGACGAAAAACAATATTTTTGGGGCAGTGTGTATGATTTGTCTGTGGATCCCGACGTGGAACGCGCTTCAAAAATAAATCTTCAAAATGCGCACTCCAAGGGGCCCAAGACCGCGCCCATCACAATTGTTGAGTTTTCCGATTTACAATGCCCAAACTGCAAATTGGCGCATGCCGCGGTGGATGAAAAGTTATACAAAGATTTTTCCAAAGATCAGATCAGAGTCTTCTTTAAGCATTTCCCTTTGGGAATGCACGAATGGGCTGAACCGGCCGCCGTCGCGACGGAATGTGCGGCCGCGCAAAAAGGCGACGATGCTTTTTGGCCGATGATCGATTTAATTTATCAGAGCACAGACACCACGCTGCCCAATGTACGAGAAAAGGTTATTAAATACGCCTCCGAGCTGAAGTTGGACAAAAAGAAATTCAAAGCCTGCCTCGACGATCCAAAAATTCTTGAGAAAGTCCAAGCCGATAAAAAAGAAGGCATGAGCGTGGGCGTTAATGCCACCCCTTCTTTCTTTGTGAATGGCCGCCTCATTCGGGGCAACCGTTACGAAGACGTAAAGTCGGTCATCACCGAGAAACTCGCCGAGACAACGCCGAAAAAATGATGCGGATCGGAGTCCACTGCTCCGTCCGCAATGGATTCACCGGCGCTTTGGACCAGGCCGTCGCGTTGGGATGTGAAACGTTTCAGATGTTCACCCAAAGCCCGCGGGGGTGGCGCACCCGCGTTTATGGGGAGGAAGAATTTAAAGCCTTCCGCGCCAAACGGGAAAAATCTGGAATCACGCCCGTCGTTGTTCACTCTCCCTATCTCCCCAATCTTTGCACGTCCGATGCGGCCCTCTTCGAAAAATCCGCCGACACATTAATAGCTGACTTGGACCGCTGTGAAAAACTGGGCGCTGAATTCCTGGTCTTGCATCCCGGCGCTTATTCTCCCGGATCCAATTTTCAAGAAGGCTTGAGTCAATTTAAAAAAGCCTTAGACGCGGCTCTCAAAGCGGTTCCAGGACAGTCCCGTATTTTGATCGAAAATGTGGCGGGAGGGGGCCGCCGGGTTGGAAGCACCTTCAAGGAACTGTCCCAGCTTCTTAACAGTGTTGAAGATTCAAACCGAATTGGAATTTGTTTCGATACATGCCACGCTACGGGAGCCGGTTACGATTTGTCTTCCGAAGAAAGTGTCGCACGGGTTTTTGAGGAATTTGAAAAAGAAGTGGGACTTCGTCGTGTGTATGCTTTCCACGTTAATGATTCCAAAGGGGCCGTGGGCAGTCACAGGGATCTCCATCAACATTTGGGAAAAGGGTTTGTGGGACTAAAGGGGTTCAAAGCTATTTTCAACAATCCTGGTTTTAAAAATTGCGTCCTCATTTTGGAAACGCCGAAAGACACCCCTTACGCCGATCCCATCAACTTAAAAATTTTACGTTCCTGTCTTCCGTCACAGGAGTCTCATGGATAACCCTTTCCCGCCGCTCAAGCGAGGACTCGATGCGGTTCAAATCGAGCATGAAGGCAAACCCATGGTCCTTCTTCGTGATCAAGAAGGGATCACCGGCAGTTCCATCGCGGTTTCAGTGGGCGGTTTTTTGGTGGCCACGCTGCTGAACGGCCGTAACACTCTTCCCGACATTCAAAGCGCTTTCACCAAAGCAACTGGGACGGTTCTTTCGGTTTCAGAAATCCAAGGGCTGGTGGCGCAACTCGAAAAAGCCGACATGCTTGAAACCCCGCACCTTCAGGAAAAAAGAAAAAAAATGATCCAAGATTTTATTTCCTCTAAAACCCGGCCCGCTCAATTTATGGGAGGAGGATATCCCAAAGAACCATTGGAGCTGGCGCTTTATTTAGGAAAATTTTTCAAAAATCCCAAAGGTCCGCAAAAAGAACTCACGGCTTCTCCCCTTAATTCAGTTTCCCCTATTGGATTGATCAGCCCGCATATTGATTTTGAACGCGGCGGGCCCGCCTATGCATGGGCTTATCAGTCGCTCGCTCAATCACCGGCGCCAGATCTGATTGTAGCGTTGGGTGTGGCGCACATGTCGCCCCATTCTCCTTGGGTCATGACGCGGAAAGATTTTGAAACTCCTTATGGACCGATGAAAGTCGACGAGGGTCTGTATACCGACATCGCCAAATCACTATGGTATGACCCGCTTGCAGATGAAGCAGTCCACCGCACCGAACACTCGCTCGAATTTCAGGCGCTGTGGCTTAAATATATTTGGCGGGACAAAACACCGCCGTGGGTGCCGATCCTTTGTTCGTCTTTTGATTCCTACGCGTCGGACCGGGCTCCTTCTTCGATCGAGTCCATTGAGGGGGCGCTCAAAAATATCGGCGCTCTGCTCAAGAAGAGACGAGAACAAGGGCAGAAGATTTTAATTTTGGCCGGGGTGGATTTGGCCCATGTCGGCCGCCGTTTCGGAGATGACATGGATTTAACGCCCGAGGTGAGAGCCCGCGTAGAAAATGAAGATAAAAAATCGTTGGAGTTGGCGATGAAGCTCGAAGCTGATCCATTTTATATGTCGGTGGTGGCGGACGGACACTGGCGGAAAGTTTGCGGGCTCTCGGCAATTTATTCTTCGCTCCGATTAATGAAAGGAATGGCTCCTGAAATAAATGAAGGGCAGCAACTCACCTATGGCCAAGCCGACGATCCCATGGGCGGCGTGGTTTCTTTTGCCAGCGCGATTTTTCCTACGCCAACACAATAAGCACGGCTCCGACCGTCATGAGTCCTGCCGCCAATATCCTTGAGAGGAAATTTTTTTCTTGGAAAATAAGCCAACCGAAAAAAACCGAGAATAAAAGTCCCAATCTTTTAATGGCGATGACGTAGGCCGTGTTGCCAGATTGAAAAGCCGTAAATTGTATGACCAATCCCAATGCTTCAAGGAGCCCGAGGAGAGCAAAGGCTTTCGGGTGAGCGAAAAGTTCCCGGGCCCAAGACTTAGATCCTCTTTGAAATGGCAGTAGTCCGATGGCAAGCATCCCATAGTACACCGTGCAAAAATAAAGTGGGGATGAGGCCAGCATGGCCTTTTTTGCCAGCACAGCGGTAAATGAGTAAATGAAAGCCACCAGGAGCGTTAAAAGCGAGCCTTTTCCCATCTTTGAAAGGGTGGGGGGTTGAAGCGCCAGAGCCCCCACTGTCACGCATACAATTCCAATCATTCCTTGGATGGGCAAGGATTCTCCGAGAAAAATCCAACCCGTCAAAAGGACAAAAACTGGCGTAAAGGCCATATAAGGAGCCGTGGTTGAAAGCGGAGAAGTTTGCAGCGCGTGATGAAAAACAAGACTGGCGATTATTTCCAGAGGAATGGCGTATAAAACAGGTTGCCAGAATTCCCAGGGTGAAGCGGGCGGTTTGGCCCAGAAAAGAAAGGGGACTAAAAAAAATAGCGCCCACCCTGGCCGCACCCATGCCATAGTTTGTGACCGCGTTTTCTCAAGTGTTTTCTTGGCCAACGCATCCGAACAGCCCACCAGCAGGGCCGCTATTAATGAGAGGGGAAACCACATAAATGGTGAATACCATTCTTAGACGGTCAAACCCAAAGAAAATTTTGTAAATTCGCTGCCTTCGCTGGAGTGCCGGAGGTCTCCCTTGATTAATGAAATGGAAAAATGGTTCGAAAAGCAAGCGCGGTGGCAACAGGACCGTCGCGCTTTGTCGTGGCCGGAAAAAATCTCCCATCTGGAATTCATAGATGGATTTATCTTACACGCGAACAAATAAAGAAAAATCATAAGAGATTATTTTTAGCTGAGGTACCGAAGCGGTCAAACGGGGCAGACTGTAAATCTGCTGGGCTACGCCCT
>CAZJOE010000079.1:0-7512 GCA_964547555.1 uncultured Elusimicrobia bacterium
AGGCAATCTTCCGTCGGAGATAGAGCTTGAAACCTCTGTTCCCGACGGTAGACTAGAGGCATGAAACTCTGGCTTAATCTTAAAGATATTTTCGCCTTTCGCCCTCCTTCACAAAATGACTCCGCGCCTCTTCTCACCGAGATTTATAAAGAATTTCGATTCGAAGAAAATGGCGCCTTTAATAAAAATGAAATTCAAAATATCCGGTTTGACAATTCTATGCGGATCGCCATTTCTCTGTTGGCGTTGGCGGCCGCGTTTGTATTGTGGGTGGGAAAAGCGATTCCTCTCATTGGTCCCGTTTTTCTCATTTTCTCTTGTTATGCCGTGCTTCAAATTTTTGGGTCTTGGTGCCTGACCCGTTGGAGCCACTATCGTAAAATTAATTATGCCGTTTGCACCGTGGATATTGTGGCCCTTTCCCTGGGCGTTCATTGGACCGGACAAGCCGATAGCCCTCTCTATTTCATCTATTTCATGCCGCTTATCATTCAAGCTTTTCACCGAGACTGGGCGCTTCTCGTGTATTACGGAGTGGGAGGCCTGGTCCTTTATAGCATTGCCATTTTTTGGTCCATTCCGGATTGGAGCTCACAAAACCTTATCGGATTGGGAACTCGCATTTTATTTATGGCCTGCACCGTTGGACTGGCTCTTTTGGCCGTTAACTTACTTCGTAAAAATGAAACATTGGAAAGACGAAGAACGTCGCGGCTTAAATGTTTGGTGTATGTATCACAATTGCTCAATGGGGTCGGCACATTGAGGGACCTCCCTGCCGCCGTTGAAGAATTCGTTAAAGTTATGAATCTCGAACTTCGAAAACCGCATGAAAGTTGGTCGCGAATCTTCCTTATCCAACACAGCGAGCCTTTGATGCAAGCGGTCCAAGATCCCACGCACCCGTTATCGGAACTCAAGCAGTCCATTCCTCATGCCAGTTGCCCAGCCATCCAAGGAAATAAAAATTTCGAAGTTAAGAACGCTGAGACCGAATCCGGATGTCCCGTGGAAAGCTTTTCCATGTTTAAATCCCATCTCTGCGTTCCCATTGCGGGAGAAGCCGACGAACCTTTCGGCGTTATTTTTTCGGGGAGTCCCCATATAAACGCGTTTCATGAAGAAGACACCCAATTTCTCCAATTCATTGGGAAATCTCTCGGACTTACTTTCCAACGGTTGAAACGGGTGGAGGAATTAAACCAGGTCTTTGAAATGGACAGCTGCGCCATGGCCACGTTTCTGGGTTCCACTCGAACCATGGAAGACACAGCCACTGCGATTATCGACGGGATTAAAACCATTCTTAATGCCGATCAGGTTCAATTGATGTTGTGGGACGCGGCCAAGGCGAAGCTGGTGACAAAGTTGGTGACCGGCGTATTCGATAAATCCGTTCAGAATCTATTTTTTTCAATGGGGGAGGGAATTCCGGGACAGGTGCTGGAATCAGGAAAGCCCTATTGGACTTATAATTTGCAATCCGGTTCGTTCTATACTCAAACCACTCCGTTCAGGGGGCTTTTGGCCGTGCCTTTGCAAACCATGAGAGGAGAACCTTTGGGGGTGGTGATCGCGTCCATCTTAAGCGGCCAGCGAACCTTCTCAGTGGAAGAAATCGATCTTATTTCTACTTTTTGTACCCGCGCCTCCGTGGCCATCGAAAACGCCAACCTGCATCTTAAGGAAAGAAATTCTCTAGAAGAAGCTGCTTAGCTCTTTTTAGGAAGGAGCGCTTCTTTCGTATATCGGCAAGACGGACTCCATAAAAGCCATTCATAAACACCCAGATCATTGGCAGCTCGGATCTGGTCCCTCACATGTTCCGCCGTATATTTGACCCCCAAACTGAAATCCTGAAGATAGGGCCGAAGAGTGACCGGCTTGTCTCCGATCATTTTTTGAGTGTCTTTAATGCTGGCGAACACGGTGTCATAAGGAGAATTATTGGGATCTGTTACTCCCAAGGCCCCCGGACCATAGTGGGAGGGATACATCATGGGGGACAAAGCATTAATATTTTCAAGCAACATCGATAACTTTTGACCGATCCCCATTCCCTCTGGAGAAGAGCCCACCAGTCCAAAAACATCAATCGAAATCTCCGCCCCCATCGGTTTTAATCTTTGTTGGGCCCGCTCTAGAAACTTGGCCAGGGCCAAGGCTGAAGAATTTTTCGTGTGGGGCTTGGAATAGACGCAATAATCGGTTTTTCCATCGGAAGGAAAACGAATGTAATCGAATTGAATTTCCTGAAAACCCAGTTCCACCGCGCGGGCCGCAATGTTGATGTTGTATTCCCAAACCCGCGGATTGTAAGGATCCGACCACGTCAAACCCTTGGTGTCGGTCCAAATATCTGGCTCATACCCCTGGGCGACAGCCTTAGGTAGAGGCGTGGAAGAACGCACCGCCCATTCCGGCTTCTCTTTCGGCAAACGGGAATCTTTAAAAACCACAATCCGAGCGATGGTGTAAATGCCCCGTTCTTTTAAATACTGAAGGTAATCTTTGATGTCCGGCATGGCGGCCACATACACGTGAGTGGAAGCCCCGACCTTGGCGCCGGGAATATAAATATCGCCTTGGATTTCTTTGATGGCGATAACAACCGTGTTGATCTCCGTGTCCGATAAAAGAGGTTCAATTTTTGCGCGCATTTTTTTACTGCCTGCGTACCACGCCGTTAAATGAATTCCTTTGATGCACGCCGGTTTGCGGAAAGGAGCGTCGCCCCAAAGAGGAACTTCATTTTTGGTTTCCGTCGAGGGAGTTACGCTTTCAGCGGAGCATCCCGCCGTTAAAAGAAGGAAAGCGATAAATAGGCAGGCCTTGGAATTTTTAATCATGAGGATGGGGGAAAACTAAACGGCGGGCTCAATTTTTAGAATTTTAAACTTGGTCACGCCCCCAGGAAGAGTAATGTCGGCAACCTCATTTATTTTATGTCCCAAAAGACCCTGGGCAATCGGCGCATGAACAGAAATCTTTCCCTGCAGAGGATCTGATTCCTCGGCTCCCACCAGTGTGTATTCGTATTCTTCATTGTCCGACATATCTTTGATGGTGACCTTCATGCCGATAATAACTTGGTCTTTGGGAAGATCCATGTCATCGATGATTTTAGCTCCGCTGATGCGATCCTGGATCTCGGCAATCCGACGCAAGGTTTCGCTCTGGCGCTCCCGCGCATATTGATAGCCGCCATTTTCCCTTAAATCACCTTGTTCGCGGGTTTCGCCGATTTCTTTAGAAAGCGCTTGTTTACGCTCTCTGAGCATATCCAGTTCTTTAACGAGCTTTTCATATCCGGCGCGGGTCATGTAGGTGTCAGTCATGGGTTCCTTTATAAATTTGAAAGTTGCTGTTCCAATTCGGACGCTTCGGTTGTGGGGTTTTGACAGGAAAAATTAACACAGACATAGGCTGTTGGTTTTCCATGAAGCATAACCATTGAACCAAGCGAAGGGCTGATCTTAGCAAGTCTCTCTTGAAAAACACCAGGCTGGACGGGAATGACCATTTTACCAGGGCGAAATATTTTGTGCGCCAATGCCAGCAGGTGAGAGGTGGAGGGATCGCTCATGGGTCCCACGACAATAATTTGGGGGGAATCCCGATCTCTCTCATCCAAGGCGGTCAGCATTTCCAGAAGAGCGGGGGGATGAATCTTCAAGGTTTTAGAAAAGGCGGAAATTGTCCTTTGGGCCCACTCATTTAAGTCGGAACGCCCCAACAACTTCGCCAGTCGAACTCCATTCAATACCGCCACCGAATTTCCCGAAGGGAGAACCCCGTCCGCCTCTTCTTTAACGTTTATGAAAAGATCTTTGGCGGCGCTCATAAAATAACCGCCCTTCTGCTGATCAAAAAACTTCTTGTTCATATCGTCATGAAGGGGGACGGCCCATTCCAACCAGTCAGGCTGCCCGGTGGCTTCAAAAAGATCCAAGAGTCCCCGGACCAAAAAGGCGTAATCCGTTTGAAAAGCAGGGATTTTCTTTTCGCCTTTTCTCCATCGGCGAAAAAGCTCTCCTGTATTTTTATCGTAAAGGTTCGCTTGTAAAAAGCGGGCCGCTTTTTCCGCTGATTCCACATAAGGTTTATCGGCCCCTACCGCGCCGGCTTTGGCCAGGGCCGATATCATAAGACCGTTCCAGTCGGTTAAAATTTTGTCATCCAGATGGGGCCGTGGACGGCGGGAACGAACCTCAAAAAGTTTTTTCTTGGCGGGCCCAAGGAAAGGGGGAATTTCTTTTAACTCCCGCGCTTGGACCAAAATATTTTTTCCCATGTCATCTGAATGCGGATCTTTAAAATTGCCGTTCACGGTTACGCCAAAGTGAGAAATAAACTTTTCGGCGGATTCCGGGTCAAGATTTTCTTTGATTTCGGCCAACGTCCACAGGTAAAACGTTCCTTCCTTGCCTTCACTGTCGGCATCTTCAGCGGAATAAAAACCTCCGTCAGGATGCGTCATGTCCCGCCGAATATAAGCGATGGACTCTTCCGCCAATTTTTTAAAAAAATCATCTTGGGTCGCCTGGAAAAGGGAAACCGCGACTGCAATCAACTGGGCGTTGTCATAGAGCATCTTTTCAAAATGAGGGACGATCCAATGTTGATCGGTTGAATACCTGGAAAAACCACCGCCCAACTGGTCATAGATTCCTCCCCGCGCCATCTTTTTCATGGTGAAATCAACCATCGACAACGCTGAAGAATTTTTCGTTCGTGAAAAATAACGCAACAGAAAATTCAGATATCCCGGCATGGGAAACTTGGGGGCCCGACCAAAACCGCCTTCTTGACGGTCAAACGATTGTTCCAGCGTCTCGAAAGCACGTCTGAAAAGATCCGTGGGATCTAACTCCATCGCGGGTCCTTCAGGGCCAGCGTCAACCGCTTCTCGAACCGCATTCGTGATTTGATCAGCTGAAGTAAGAACACGGGTCTTTTCATTTTTCCAGATGCCACCGATTTCAAGCAACACGGTCTTAAATCCAGTGCGCCCATATCGATCTTCAGGAGGAAAATAAGTGCCGCCATAAAAAGGTTTTAAATCGGGGGTAAGCCATACGGACATAGGCCATCCGCCCGATCCGCTCAACATTTGAACGGTGGCCATATACAAATGGTCCACGTCGGGCCTTTCTTCCCGGTCTACTTTTATGTTGATGAAATGTTCGTTCATGACGGCGGCGACATCGGAATTTTCAAATGATTCATGCGCCATCACATGACACCAATGACAGGTGGAATATCCAATAGAAAGGAAGATGGGCTTGTTGTCCCGCCGGGCGGCGGCGAAAGCTTCTTCCCCCCAGGGATACCAATGGACGGGATTTTCGGCGTGTTGAAGGAGGTAAGGACTTTTTTCTTGAGAAAGCCTGTTCAACTTTTTTTCCAAACCGGTTCCTCAACTGAATTTCTTCGAAATACCACAAATCCGGCCTGGTCAAAAACTTTCTCGTAACGCGGATTTTTCTCCATCTCCTGAATTTCTTGGTCCTTGCGGTCCCGGCTATAGGGCGACGGATTTCCAAATCGATCTCCAATAAGATAATCCGGATTGGCAAGGTAAGCAGATTGTAAAGGCGGCATGGCTATTCCCAAAGGAAAAATTTGAATAAGCGACCGGGTATCAAAATGGGGATATAAATTTTGTTGGGCGGCCACCGAAGCCTCACGGGGAACCAGCGATTTGACCTGCTCAAAGGCCGCTATTCTTTCTTTGCTTGAAGCATGATAGAAGCGGGGAGAAATCGTCACTCCCACGCCCGCAACAATCATGGCGAGAGCCATCAAAACCCATTCTCTTCCCGACAATTGCCCCAACGATTGAAGTTTTTTAAAACCGAAAGCTGCGCCCACAAAAATAAAAGGCTGGAGCGGCATGGCATAAATATCCGACAGTTGAAGTTGTGTGGACGCTTGAGACAACAAATGAGGAGCAACACTAATGAGGCAGGGAATGAGAAATAGCGGAGAAAAAAAAGTTAACCCCAGCGCGGGAACTAACATGCAAAAAAGGCGCCAAAACTTCATGGGATCATAGACGAGGGCCTGGAAATAGACCCAGGGTTTAAGAAATAAATTTCGAATCATTTCCTGATAATCGGAGCCCAGAATCGGATACCGGGTGAACAAAACAGATTTTGTTCCCGGCTCCAAGAACTGAGGAATAAAAACCTGGCTTTGAAAAATAAAAATGGCCACCGCTAAAATAAAAATGAAAAGGCCCGCGCCCCGCATTCGCCGGTCCAACCAAAGAAAAATACCAAAGCCCGCCAGAACAAAAGACACATCTTCCTTTGCCAATATCGCGAGCAAAGCAAATATAAGCATGGGAATTGTTTTACCTCGAACCCAGCATAAAAGCGCTCCATACAACATGGGGACCTGCCAAATATCAGGATGAAAATCATTTTCAATACCATGGCTGACCACGGGGGAACAAACCATTAACAGGGCCGCCATTCCCCCTAAACTAAATCTCCCGGTTACTTCTTGAACCGCCCTCCACAACAAAGGAAGGGCTCCGGCAAAAATAACGGCCTGCGCCCACAACAAAGTTCGCGCATCTCCGCCCCATTTGAAAAAGATTGAAAGCGGCCACAAAATCCAGTTCACGTGGACGGCCATGAAATTTCTTTCTAAAAATGAGCTGTAAAACCATTTTCCCTGGGCGGTGTTCCAACATATATTGGAAAAGAAACCCAAATCAAACGCATGCGTATCCAAAGCGTGATGCGCTTTTAATTTGTGGCTAAGAACAGCCAATAGAAAAAGAAACGTGAGGTAAAAAATAATTATGGATTGCTGCCGAAACAGAAGTTGATCCAAAGAGTTTTTTAAATCCACGACAACGTTTTTGAGGCGGGAAGAAAGAAGGAGAGAGATTCCGAAAATGGCCATTAAAACGCCCAGCCCATTTCCCAAATTTCGAACGGAAACAAACACCCCCGCTACATTCATTTGAAATGCAAAATACCAAGGGAAAAGAGCGGAAAAAAAGGCAAAGACAGTAGAAACAATGAGAAAGTTTCGAACTCCTGCGGATTTAATCACGAAAGGGGAAAAAATTAATCGAGGGATTTTTCGGCGGAAGCGGTGATGTCACCATAATTCAAATAAGCTTTGATTCGGCCTTTGTTTCGACGCTGGTATTTAATGTAAGCCAAATTCTCAAATCGCTCAAGAATCGCAGCAAAGGATGCCGCAAGACCTGAACCATCAGCAGAAGAAGAATAGGTCCCGCCTGTTTCATTGGAAATTTGTTGCATGACCGCCGCGTTAAAACCAGTACCCAACCCAACCATGTTGGCGCTAAGCCCTCTGGAATTAACGCCTTCGATTCCTTGACTCAACGAAGAAGAACTGGCCGTGTCATCGCCGTCGGTCAGGACCACAAGCAGACGACGGCCTTTTTGGCTATTTAACTGGCTTCCACATTCTTGAATGGCATCGTACAAAGCGGTACCCCCACTTGGGGTACTGGCATTAATAGCG
>CAZJOE010000080.1:0-7480 GCA_964547555.1 uncultured Elusimicrobia bacterium
ATCGCCGTCGTGGTGGTTTTTCCATTGGTTCCCGTGATTGCCACCGTTTTCCCGGCCCGGGTAAACCGCCAACCCAACTCCAGCTCGGACCACACAGGAATTTTTTTCCGACGGGCCTCGACAAGGGAGGGATGCTGATAAGGAACGCCGGGGCTCGCCACGATTAAATCAAAAGGGCTTACTTGAAATATTTTTTGGCCGGAGAGAGTGCGAATAGATTGGGGCAAAGATGTAAGAGAACTTTTAAGTTGCGAAGCCGGACGCTCGTCGGCCACCGTGACGCGGGCCCCTTTGGAAAGAAGCAGCCGGCAAGCCGCTGTCCCCGACTTGCCGAGACCCACCACCAAAACATTTTTATCTTTTAGAAACTTTTCCATCTCACCTCAACTTAAGGGACGTCATGGCAACCAGCGCGAGCACAATCGCGATGATCCAAAAACGGAGCGTGACTTTTGTTTCGGGCCAGCCCATTTCTTCAAAGTGATGATGGAGGGGAGCCATCTTAAATACCCTGCGCTTGAACAAGCGGACCGCGCCGATCTGAATCAAAACGGAAGCGGCTTCCGCCACAAAGATTCCCCCCACAATAATGAGGATCAACTCCTGCTTGATGCAAAGAGCGGTGAGTCCAATGGTGCCGCCCAAAAACAAAGATCCCGTGTCGCCCATAAAAATAGAAGCGGGATACCCGTTGAACCAGAGAAATCCCAAACAAGCGCCCCCCAAAGCCCCCAGATAAATCGCCAGCTCTCCCGATCCCGCGACCGGGATCAAACGCAAATAAGAAGAGAGTTTCGCATTGCCGGCCAAGTACGCGAAAATGGCAAAAGCGATGGCGCTTATAATCAGCGTTCCTCCAACCAAACCGTCCAATCCATCCGTCAAATTCACGGCATTGGAAGATCCCACGAGAACGATTAAGCAAAGCATGGTGATGAAAGAATGGAGATTGATAAAAACATTTTTCAAATAAGGAACTTGAATGACGGTTTGATACTGCGCGTTGGGCGGATCGATATAAAGATACGTCGCAATAACCAAGGCCCAAATAAGCTGGAAAATTATTTTCGTAATCTGAGACAAGCCGCGAGCGGGGTGCTTAAGAATCCATTTGCGGTAATCGTCGAAGAATCCCAGAAGACCCAAATAAATGGCGGAAAAAATCATCGCCAAAATAAACCGGTTGTTCAAACGGGCCCACAACACCGTGGCCGTCACCAAAGCCACCAAGATGAGAAGACCGCCCATGGTCGGTGTTCCCGTTTTGGCCAAATGGGATTTGGGGCCATACTCGCGAATGTGCTGGGTCACTTCCCATTTTTTGACCAGCCTGATAAAGGCCTCTCCAAAAATAAGCATGATAAGGAGTGACGTTAAAAAAGCGCCGCCGGTTCGAAATGTGATGTATTGGAAAACGTTGAGCGGTGACCAATACGTGTAGAGTTCGTGTAATTTATAAAGCATTAATAATTTCCTCCAACTTCATTCCCCTCGATCCTTTAAACAGGATAACCGTGTTGGGTTTTAAAAAACTTTTTAACCGCGCCGCCGCATCCTCCGGCGAATGCACCCGTTCAATTTTTTTCTTAGAACCGCCGGCCGCCACCCAACCGTCCAGGGTCTTATCCGTTTCGTCGCCGTAGAGAAAAACGCCGCCCAACGGAAGTTTCGCGAGTTCTGTGCCAAAATGGAAATGCATCCGGTCTGCGTCCTCGCCCAATTCCAACATCGATCCCATCATGAGAACTTTTGATTTGTCGGGATAAGATTCCACCAAAGACCGGACGGAATGAAGCATGGAGGCGGGATTTGCGTTGTAAGCGTCGTTGAGAAGAATCGCGCCTGAAGGATGCGAGATCGGTTCCATTCTCATTTTCGGAGGCTCAAATTGTTCCAGCCGGTTGACGATTTCGGCAAGGGGCCTTTCCAAAACCCATCCCACCGCCGCCGCGGCGAGGGCGTTACTGACGTTGAAACGACCCCCGATGGGCAGCCGGACTTCCGCGCTGGAACCGGCCACATGCAGAATAAAGTTAATCTGGGAGCCCACCTGGACCCGGGACGCGCGAATCGGACAAGAGGGATCATCACCAAAAAAGATGAGGCGATTTGAAAAAGAACGGATATGCGGTTCCAAAAACGGCTCCCCCCACGGAACAATGGCCACCCCATCAAAAGGAAGCGAATCCATTAACTCCCATTTGGCGGCGGCAATTTTCGGCATGGAACCAAATGTTTTTAAATGCGCGGGGCCAATGCTGGTAAGAACACCAATCTTGGGCCTGGCAATTTCGGCAAGCGCGCTGATATGGCCCGCCTCCGAAGCGCCCATTTCCAAGACCATCCATTTGTCTCCTTCGGACAATTCTGAAATCATCAAGGGAAGCCCGACTTGGCTATTCAAGTTTCCTTTGGTGGAAAGGCCTTGCCCCAAAGACGCCATGACGCTCGTGATTATTTGCTTGGTGGTTGTTTTCCCATTGGACCCCGTAATGCCAATCACGGGACCGTTAAAATTCATTCTTAAATTTTGTCCCAATTTTTTAAGAGCGATTCGAACATCGTCCACGAGAATGACGGACGAAGACAATTGGCGCCGTTGATTGAGCCATTCCATTTGGGAGACCACGAGGCCGGTCGCTCCCGAACCGGAGACGGACAACGCGTAGGAATGGCCGTCCACCTTTTCTCCTTTGAGCGCAAAAAATAAATCTCCCGGTTTTATGAGACGGGAATCCACAACGGCACGGGTCGCCACTGATTTGGGGTTGCCTAAAATGAGCTCCCCTTTGAAAATTTTTACAAGATCTTTAATGCTGAGATTCATGACTCAAGGACCTTCCGCGCGGTTTCTTGGTCCGAAAAATGAATTTTTTCCCGGCCGATAATTTGATACGTCTCATGGCCTTTCCCGGCGATAAGGACGATGTCACCCTCTTTGGCTTCCGTCAGCGCGGTGCGGATCGCCTCAGCACGGTCCTCATGAATTGAATAATTTCTTTTTCCTGATTCATGAATTCCCGCTTCAATTTCACGAAGAATGGCCTTGGGCTCCTCGGAACGAGGGTTATCGGACGTTACATAAACATGCGTCGATAATTGAGCGGCAATTTTTCCCATCTTGGGCCGTTTGCTCCGGTCCCGGTCCCCGCCGGCGCCAAACACGGAGAAGAGTCTCTTAGGCCCTGTTTCTCTTAAGGCCATTAGAACTTTCTCAAGCGCGTCCGGCGTGTGCGCGTAATCCACGACCACGACAAATTTTTTCTTTCCTTCGACGCGTTCCAAGCGACCCGGAATGGCGTGAGGTTGATTCAATCCTTCCACCACTTGCTCTTCGGTATAACCCAAGGCCAACACCGCGCCGGCCGCCGCCAAACAATTGGAGATATTGTGCCGTCCCATGAGATTTGTCGCGACTTCAAAGTTCCGTCCCGAAGGCATCCGCAAATCAAACCGGATCCCTTGGAGATCGCAAACAATTTCAGTGGCCCGAATATTTGCGTCTGAAGATAAACCAAAGTTTGCAACCGACTTAAGTTCTCCGGCCAGTCGCCTTCCGAACTCGTCGTCTATATTTATAATGGCCTTCATCTTTGGCCTCTTTCGGAAAAGAGAAGCCTTCGCTTCGAAATAGCTCTCCATGTCTTTGTGAAAATCAAGATGGTCTTGAGTCAAGTTCGTAAACACTCCCACCGCATAGGACACATTTTCGACACGGTTTAAAGCCAGCGCATGGGACGACACTTCCATCACCGCGGCGTCCGCTTTTCCTTTCACAAGACTATTCAAAAACTTTTGCACGTCGATCGCAATGGGAGTGGTGTTGGGCGCCTCCACCGAAGAAGCCCCGAATCGATAACTGATCGTCCCCATCACACCGCATGTTTTTCCGATGGTTTTGAGAATGTCTTCAATCAGATACGTGATGGTCGTCTTCCCATTTGTCCCCGTCACGCCCACAATGGGAAGTTGGGAAGAAGGGTGGTCATAAAATTTATCGGCAATCGGTGACATGGCTGCTTGCGTCGACGCCACTTTAATTTGCGGCAAGGGCCCTGGCATTATTCTTTCAACCACCGCGGCCTTGGCTCCCTTCTTGGCCACTTCTTCCAGAAACTTATGCCCATCCGCGTGCACACCCGGAACAGCGAAAAATAAATCGCCTTTTTCAACCAACCTCGAATCATAATTTAAACCTTCAATCAATAAATCGGGACCGCTCCAAGAGAGGCCGATGGAAACCAATAAATTATTCAAATCTTTTCCTTGGCTCCTGATCATCACGAATTGGGAGAGGGAGCGATTTGCTCCGCGATCCGGCGAAACACAGGGGCCGCGTCCAACCCGCCCCAACGCCGCCCTTCGGGTTCGTCGTAGATAACAATGATCGAAAACTTGGGCGCTTCCGCCGGGAAATATCCGCAAAATGAAATAAGCGTTTGCTCTCGATGATACCGCCGCGCCACTGAATCGTATTTCTGCGCCGTTCCCGTTTTTCCTGCCACCTTGATATCTTTTCTCCATTGGACTGCCGCGTTCTGCCCTGTGCCCTCTTCCACTACTTTGCTCAAAATGTCCGTTACTTTGTGGGCCGTCTCAAGTGACACCACCCGCCGGACAGGCGTCGGCTGACTGCTCCAGCCGGTTTCGCCGTCGGCGTCCACGATGGATTTAACGAGGCGTGGCTCCATCAACGTCCCGCCATTGGCGATCGCCGAATAGGCTCCGATCACTTGAAGTCCCGTCACGCTGAGTTCTTGTCCAAATGAAATAACGTATTTCGAAACACCGCTCCATTTATTGAGAGGCCGGAGCACCCCTTTGGCCTCCGCCGGCAATCCCGATCCCGGAAAAACTCCAAACCCAAAAAGACGGACGTATTGAAATAATTTCTCGGCGCCCAAACGTTCGGCCAGTTTTCCCGTGCCGATATTGGAAGAGTAAACAAAAATATCATCAAAGGTCATGATGGGGCGCGGTTCATGGTCATGAATGACAATGTCTTTTACTTTCCATTTCCCTTTCTCTCCGGAAAAAAGCTCTCTGGGTCGGACTATTTTTTCTTCCACGGAAGCGGCGGCAATGACAATTTTGAAAGTGGATCCAGGCTCAAAGGCATCCACCAAAGGAGGAATCCGCAGTTCCAAGGGAGGGGGCGGCTTATCAGGATCCAGGGAAAGCGCGGGCCATGACGCCATGGCCAAGATATCTCCGGTGGTCGGATCTTGGACAATCGCCATTCCTTTTTTCGCTCCGGTCTTTTCGGCGCCCCATTCCAATTCTTTTTCGACAATTTTCTGAATGGGGGCGTCGATGGAAAGCTGCACGTCTCCTAACGCGGGCGGATTGTTTTTTAATTTTGCCGGAATCTTTCCGCTCAAGGTGGGTTCGTACATCATCTCGATTCCCGAGAGCCCGTGGCCGTCGATTCCCACCAGTCCAATTAAATGAGAGGCGATAGGGGAAAGGGGATAGTTACGGCGCCATTCTTTCTTGAAACCAACACCCGTTAACGTATGGGATTTAATTTCTTCAACCGCGTAAGCCGGAACATTCCGTTTAATCCAGGCAAAGGATCCTTTGGTGGAGTGAATAGTTTTAGAAACGGCGTTCACGTTCATTTCCAACGCGTCCGCTAAAATACGCGCCACTTTTTTCTTATCAGTCATGTGGGAGGGATCGATATAACAAGACGTCACCTGGACCGATTCCGCCAGAATAGCGCCGTTGCGGTCCACGATATTATTACGAACGCTGCGGAGAGTGGCCTTGGAAGGAACCTGCCGGTCCGCTTTCTGCTTCAAGTCCGATCTTAATACGGCTTGCACATACACCAAGCGGAAGGCCAACATGGCGAACATAAAGAGTACGACGCCCCGGATGAAAATAAAACGTCCGTTTTGAAAAGGACGGGAACGAGGAGGAGGGTTAGCTCTGAAGGAGTATGACGTCATCGCCTTTGGGTGAACGCCACGGACCATGGGCCGAAGCCCACTTGTCCAAAACGTGAAGGGAAGTCATCTGAGCGTAACGGTTCTTAAGCATATTCAGCTCGAATTTTTTTTGAGCCAACTTTCCTTCCCATTCTCCCAGGCGAAGGGCCGCTCGCTCGGCTTGAATCGGCCACCAGACAAATAGAAATAAAAGAAGACCCACACCCAAGAGCGACATCCCCAATCGGAGAACTTGGCTGTGAGAAAAACCGTCTTGATGTTTTCGTCGTAAACTCATGCTTTCCGCTCTAGCACCCGTAACTTGGCGCTGCGCGACCGTGGATTAGGGGCCCTTTCCTCTTCGGAAGGGCCGACCGGCTTTTTTGTGACCAGTGAAAATCTTTTTTCGTCCAAACATTCTTGGGCGAGCGCTTTAAATCTTTCTTTGACCATTCTGTCTTCTAACGAATGAAATGAAATGATGACCAACCGTCCGCCCACCGCAAGGTATCGTGGAGCAACTTGCAGCAAATCTGAAAGAACGTCCAACTCTTTATTAACCAAGGTTCTTAGCGCTAGAAAAAGCCGCGTGGCAGGATGAGCTTTCCCCCGCCGTCCCAAAACCCGCTCACAAAATGAAGCCAGGTCCCGCGTGGTTTTCATTTTTCCCTCGGCCACATCCGACAACAAATAGCGGCTCACCCGTTTGGCGTTGCGTCCTTCGCCAAAAACAGTGAGACGGTCCATCAGTTCTTTTTCTTGGATTGTTTGGAGGATGGACAGGGCCGTTTCGCTGCTACGAGGATCGAGGCGCATGTCCAACGGACCATCGGATTGAAAAGAAAATCCGCGTGTCGGATCATCCAATTGGAGACTGGAGACTCCTAAGTCAAAGAGCATGCCGTCCACTTCGTGCCATCCGAGTTCGTCAAGAACCCCTTGCAACCCCCGAAAATTGACTTGCCGAGTGATAGTCTGATCTCCGGAGGGTTGCAAGCGATTCTTGGCCATTTGTAGCGCCGCGGAATCCACGTCCAAACCGAGCAAGCGGCCTTGAGGGCCCAACTTTTTCAAGACGGCTTCCGCGTGGCCTCCCAGTCCGAGAGTTCCATCCACGTACCGCCCTTCTGGTTTGATATTTAAAAGATCAACAACTTCTTTGAGCAGGACCGGTTGATGAGTAAACGTCTGTATTTAAATCTCCAAATGTTTGCCCAACTTCTGAAAGGTAGCGCCGGCTTTTTTATTGTACTGGGCCCATTTCACTTGGGACCACAATTCGATTCTTTCTCCCACGCCGAGAATCGAAACGCTTTTCTTTAAATTCGCAAATTCAATCAACGGTCTCGCGATCAAGATACGCCCCATGTCATCGAGCTCCACGTCTTGAGCTCCCGCCAGAAGCAGACGCTTGAAAGCCCGGCCGTCTTGCTGGTTTTTCACCGGCATCGTTCCCAGTTTCGAGACGAGAATATTCTGAAACGCCGAAGGTTCGAAGAGGTACAGACAACTTTCTAAACCCTGCGTCAAAATGAATTTCTTCTGGG
>CAZJOE010000081.1:0-7440 GCA_964547555.1 uncultured Elusimicrobia bacterium
ACTTACTTTGACGCTCTCTTTAAACGCCACGATAAAGGCGAGGACGAATACCTCTATCAGATCCGCCAGAATCGAGAAGCCTATTTTTCCGAAGACAAAGACCGTTACCGCCGTCCCATCGTCACCGATCTTTTCCGTCGGCCCACGGACCTTTTTGACCGCCACCTTTATGAAAAAGGATCGGTCGTCCTTTTTATGCTGCATCATCAATTGGGTGAAAAACTCTTTTGGAAATCAATCGCGACTTATGTGCGTAATCACGGCGGCCAGGTGGTGGAAACAACCGACCTCATTAATTCCGTTGAAGAAGCCACCGGTAAAAACATGCGCCGATTTTTTGATCAGTGGGTTTTTGGGGCCGGGCATCCGGAGTACAGGGTGCGCGCCTGGTGGGATTCTCGGAAAAAAGAAATGAATGTTCGCGTCGTTCAAACCAGTGATCCGCTGTTCCATGCGCCGCTGGAATTTCTTTTCTTGACGTCCTCAGGCGAGAAGAGATTCCAAGAAACACTTTCTAAGAAGACGAATCTTTTTAAATACAAGTTGACCGGTGAACCGTCGATGATGTTGTTTGATCCGGACCACCGCCTCTTAAGTAAAATCGACTTCCCCAAAAAAGAAAATTGGCTTTTGACGCAGCTGAACCGTGACAAATCCCCCCTGGGTCGCATCGACGCCGCTCACGCGCTGGCCCGGGTTGGAAATAAAGCAGCGCTGGCCGCTCTGGGGAAAAAATTACTCAAAGATTCTTTCTGGGCTGTCCAAGCGGAAACGGCGTTGGCCATTGGTTCCATGCGGACAGAGGAAGCCGCTACAGTTTTGTTAAAGGCATTGGATGGGATCCAGCACCTTAAGGTTCGGCGCGCTATTTATTCAGCGCTTAAATATTTCAAGAGCCGAAAAGTGGCCGATGAAGTGGAAAAACGATACCGCAAAGAACGCAGCTATTTCTCTGAAATGGAAGGGTTGAGAATTTTAGGAGCGATGGATCATCCCAAGGCGGCGGCCCATTTTAAAGAAGCGCTTAAACGTTCTTCGTGGAATGAAGTGATTCGTATAGCGGCGCTCGAAGGAATGGCCGCCACAAGATCCGCCGAATGGCTTCCGACTCTTTTGTCCCACACCAAGTGGGGACAACCTCATCGATTGCGATTGGCCGCGGTGCGCTGTTTGGCCGAAGTGGGCGGCGGTCACGACGAGGTTCAAAACCGATTGATTGAATTGACCCATGATAAATATGTGCTGGTCCAAGTGGGAGCGATTCGCGCGCTGCAATCGTTGGGAGATGAACGAACGCTTCCCGCGCTTAAGAAATTAACATCCGGAGATCACGACGGGCGGGTCATGCGCATGGCGGAAGAAGCAATCGAAAAGATTTCGAAGGGGTTTGAGTAATTAAGGCAGCTGCCAAACGTCTTTAAGCTTCGAGTAAATATTTTCAGGCAGTTGGACCAGATGCGGGTGGCATTCTGTTTTTAGCCAACCGAGGAGAGTTCGAATATTTTCTTCCGCCATGGCCGTGCATCCTTCTGTTGAAGAGCCGGGTTTTCTCCAGACGTGAAAGAAGATGCAGCTTCCGCAATCAGGTTTCACATCCGGAAAATTTTGATCGATGTTGATCACCCAATCATAAAGATGGTCTTGGCGTTTCATGTCCTCGGCTGACGTCCAATCTTTGTTGGCCCCGTTTTTGAGCGGGACCACCTGGTTGTAGGAAGAGGAACGCGGGTCATCCACGCAAAACCATTTTTCGTCAATGTGTTGGTAGGGCCACGAAGATCCCGCAGGAGCTGTGTCGGAGGGTCCGTAAGCTTGGCCCACCTTATACACGCCGGCGGGCGCTTTTTTATCCGCTTCTTTTTTAAGCGGTCCATTCCAATCTAAACTATGTAGTCCCCGTCCCCATCCCATTCCCCCCGCTCCCAAAGCGACCGGCCACGTTTCTCCCCATTTAATCCACGAACCATTTTTCTTTTCGTAGCGCGTGAGAAGTCCTGTTTTTTCTTCCCAGTCTTTGGAAGTGACCACAATGAGCTGCGATGCGTCAGAGGGCAAAACATTTCTTTTTCCATCCGCCGGGATATCTATTTTTAAGGCGGGAGAATCCAGCGGTTCGTTACGAAGCGCGTGATGCATCCATTCCGGGTCGTCGAAGTGCCACCATTCGGTGGGAAGCGGCACGAATCCCTCCGCTTCCATGGCTTCCTCAAGTAAAGCGCGGTTCTTCAAAATAGGTCCCGGAAGGTCCATGAAATCGCGATGGGCTTTTTTGCTGAATTCGTCAAAGAGGGTCGGCATGGGAAGTTCTTTTCCATTTTTGTCGACCAGGGTTAAATCAACGGAGGCGCCGCGGTTGTGTTTGGAGCCTTTGGCGGGATTGGCGACATACCGGTCATCCGGAACAAGGTCCCATAATTTTTTCTGAACGGAGAGAGGGCGGTAACAATCCCACACTTTTAACCCCAGCCCTTTTTTCTCAAGTGTTTTCTGGACACGCGCCAAGCGGTGGGCGGTCGGTTCGCACAGCAGGCATTCCGCGGCGGGATAAAGAACGGTTTTTGTGAAATTGTCCGTCGTGGCGTAGCGCATCTCTATGAGGATGGAAGGACTGAGCTCTTTTATGTTGATCAAAGGAGAATCCAGGGCGGGAGCTGGGGCCAGAAAAGCGAAACTGGTAAGTGTGAAGAGTAAAAAGAACCGTTTAAAAGACTGTCGCATTTGCGCTCCCGTGCAATGAGTTTAAGCATGACGGAAGCGATTATAGACTTTTGGTCTTATTTTTATTGCACAAAAAACCGCGCCATCGGCGTTTCAGGTCCGTAGGGCGATTTGATGTTGGCTTGATCTTTTAAGATGGTCCGCAAAACATGCACGCTGCGTTTAAGTTGTTGCACGCGCGAGTGCGATGATTTCAGTTTCGAGAGCATCGAGTCGAGAAGAGCCAATCTGGCTTGGAAGCTTTGAATAGGATCCATTGTTAGGTTCCTCCTTTTGTTACTAAGAGTCTGGCGGAAGGGCGGTTAAGCGCGCCTTAAGCGGAGGTTAAAAACCCTGGTAGCGACTAATTGGATCTATTTTTAAGAAGGATTAATCGAGATGTTCTTTGAGGAACCGGAAAATAGCTTGCCGGTAGGCGGGCATTCCATCGTCGCCTTGGAGGTGGCCGAAATCTTTTAGGAGAACCAAGGTCTTTTTTTCTGAAGCGTGTTTGTAGAGTTCTGATCCAAACCGGGCCGGAATTAAGTCATCGGTTTCTCCGTGAAGAATCAAGATAGGCCGGGGAGCGATTTTGGGAAGGTTTATTTTTGGCCCCACATGAGGAATCACAAAGGGAGTTAAAAAAAACAACATTCTTCCAATGGCGGTGGCTTTGGCCATTTCTCGATAGGTGGTGAAGGTCCCTTCGAGGATCAAGCACCGGACGGCGGGATCTTCGGCCATGGCCCCGGCGGCGGCGGCTCCGCCCAAAGATTGGCCGAAAAGAGCCAGATGCGCTGGATCCACGTCAGGTCGGGTGCGGACGTAAGTTAAAGCGGACAAGGTGTCCGTGACAATTCCCTCCGGAGAGGGTTTCCCCGCGGAATGACCGTAACCTCCATAATCAAAACCAAAGACGTTGTACCCTTCGTTGACCAAGAAAAGAATCAGCGAAAAATGATGGGTTATGTTTCCGAAGTTTCCATGGCAATGAACAAGGGTCCCTTTCGCTTTGCCTTTGGGTTTAAAAAAGTATCCATGCAAAGAACGATTGTCGGGGGACATAAATCGCACCTCTTCATGGTTGATGTTGAAGAAGGCCGGGTCCTGTTCTCTGATGGCATTGGGAAGGAAAAACATTCCCAAGAAATAGGCTTTGAGCCAATTGATCACAATAACGGAAGTATAAGAAGTTATTGTAAGCTTTACCTTCTTTTATGAAATATCGAAAACTTGGGAAGACAAGTTGGGACGTGAGTGAAGTCGGTTTTGGCGGATGGGGCATCGGCCGCACCTGGTGGGGAACGACCCATGATGAGGAATCGATTCAAGCATTGAAGGCGGCCTGGGATGCTGGCGTTAATTTTTTTGACACGGCCTATGTGTATGGAGACGGCCACAGCGAAGAACTGATGGCGCGAGCGCTGAAAGGCAAGGAAGCGATCATTGCCACCAAGATCCCCCCAAAAAACGGCGAATGGCCTGGCAATCCCAAAACTTCCGTGTCGGACGTTTTTCCAGAAAGCTGGATTGTTTCCTGCACGGAACGAAGTTTGAAAAAACTCAAACGCGAAGCCATTGATCTCACGCAATTCCATGTGTGGGCGGATGAATGGCTTGAGCAGGATGAATGGAAAGAAGCGATAGCCAAGCTCCGAAAACAAGGAAAAATCCGGGCCTTCGGCGTTTCCATCAATGACCATCAGCCCCATTCAGCGCTCAAGTTGGTGGACTCGAGTCTCATCGACACCGTCCAAGTTATTTTCAATATTTTTGATCAGTCGCCGGCTGATAAACTGTTTCCTCTCTGTAAAAAGAAAAATGTCGGCATCATTGTGCGGGTCCCTTTTGACGAAGGCGGCCTCACCGGCACGCTCACACTGGACACTCAATTTGAAAAAGGCGATTTCCGAAAAGGATATTTTCGCGGAGACAATTTGCGCCAAACAGTGGAGCACGCGGACCGGCTGAAGGTTTTCTTAAAAAACGGAATTCGGACCTTGCCTGAATTGGCGCTTAAATTTATCCTCAGTTTTGAGGAAGTATCATCAGTGATTCCCGGCATGAGAAAAAGCGGTCACGTGTCAGCCAACACGTCAGTTTCGGGAAGCGAGCCACTTTCTCCGTCGGTTAAAAAATCTTTAGGGGCCCACGCTTGGCCTCGGAATTTCTATGGGATGTGGGATGAATAAACGAGTTCTCGTCGGTATCGGGACAGGCTTAATGGTGTTGTCGGTCCTTATTATAGGGGTCAGTCTCTGGGAAGGATTGGGCGGTGTGGGGCGAGGGATTAAAACATTCTCTGTTCCTGGATTCCAGGAATTGGATTTGGACACACCGGGTCTTTATGCGGGCGTGTATCAGCATCAAGGAGAAGGCCCTGTCCCCGTCGAAGCGTTATCCAAACTGGACGTGAGGATCCTTTCCAAAGAGTCCTATCAAGATGTGCCCGTTCTCATGAACAGTTCGGGCCAGTCCTTTGGCCGTCTGGGACTTCGAGGCATGGTTCTGTTCAACGTGCTGGTCGAAAAACCGGGCTTTTATTCTTTTAGCGCTCTTTATAAAGAAGGGGTCACGGGTCCCACGGTCCCCCTTCTTTTTATCGCGCAGTCGGCGCAAACTTTTCAGCGGACTCTTCTTGTCGGCGGGTTCTTTTTTCTGGTTTTCCTCGGGCTGGGGATTTTCATCCTTTTAAAAGCCCGGAAAATTAATTGACCCGACGGCAGAGAATTTTTGTACGCTGAGAACCTCTTCTTCAGCAGCCCAAACGAAGACACCTTGACGACGAATGAAACCCCAACGTTGGACAAATAAAAATCAACAACGACGCCAATCCGGACAAAACGGAAATAGGCCCGTACCCCCATGGATGAGGAGATCGATGCGGCCCCCCAACAACCAGAACGAAGCCACTCCCATTGAAAAACATTTCTTAAGTCTCACCTCGATTGATCCCTTTCCACGCATCAACCTGGAATCCGGTCTTTCCGAATGGACCACCCGCGCGATTGATCTTTTGTCTCCGATCGGCAAAGGACAGCGCGGCCTGATCGTCTCTCCGCCCAAATCCGGTAAAACCACCATTTTGAAGCACATCTGCCAAGCCATGACCAAAGCTGAGCCCACCATGAAAGTTTATTGTTTGTTGGTGGATGAACGGCCTGAAGAGGTCACGGATTTCCGCCGGAACGTGACGGCTGAAGTCCATTGGTCTTCATCGGACCAGCCATATGAAAACCATATCCGCGTGGCCAAAGAACTCATGGCCAAAGCCATTGGAGAAGCAGACCAAGGGAAAGACGTGATGGTATTTGTCGACTCTTTAACGCGTTTGGCTCGCGTTCACAACAGCGCCACGCGCGGGACAGGGCGGACCATGTCGGGTGGCGTGGACGCGCTGGGCCTGCAAATCCCGCGACGGATTTTTGGATGCGCGCGGAAGATTGAGAACGGCGGGTCTTTGGGAATTATCGCTTCCATTTTGGTCCAAACCGGAAGCCGCATGGACGATGTTATTTTTCAGGAATTTAAGGGAACCGGCAACATGGAACTCGTTTTATCGAGAGAGATCGCCGAACGGCGAATTTTCCCCGCCATCAACATCCGAGAATCAGGAACACGCAAAGAAGAACTTTTATTCCCTGCTGAAGATTTGAAGAAGATTTATCTGCTGAGGCAGGCTTTGGCCGGCATGGGTGACACGGAAGCGGCCCAAGCGCTCACCGATCTTTTCCGCAAATACCCCACGAACAAACAACTTCTCGCCTCTTTGGTTTAAGCCGCTTTTTTCTCTTCGCTGACTTGTTGAACCGGAGTATCCAAAAATTCACGTACGGTGTGCACCAGAATTGGGCGCTTGTGCCCGCGAAGGTGCGCGAGGGTGATGGTCTTGACCCGGACCCAATTTTCAACGTTCTCGTAAACAGTATCGCTGATTAAAATTTTTGTCCCAAATTTCTTGTTGAGTCCTTCAATTCTCGCCGCCACGTTCACGACGTCCCCGACCACGGTGTAGTCCATTCTCCGGTCCGATCCAATATTTCCGGCGATCACTTCGCCCGAATGAATTCCAATCCCAATTTGAATCGGCACTTTTCTTTGCGCTTCCCGGCGCTTGTTAAGCGTTTCCACATTTTTAACCAAACGCCACGCGACCCGCACGGCGCGGATCGGATCATCCGAATGAAGAGAAGGCGCGCCGAACACCACGCAAACTCCGTCTCCGTGAAATTTATCGATGGTGCCTTCTTGTTCCATGATGATTTCAACAGTTCCTTTCCAGTACTCGTTTAAAAATTCTTGCAGCTCATCCGGCGACAATTGTTCGCAGATCGAAGTGTAATTGCGGATGTCGCAAAATAAAATTGTGGCTTCGCGGCGGAGGCCTCCCACTTTCGGGTTTTCTTTAATCAAAATTTCCGCGATCTTGGGGTCCATGATGCGGCCCAGCGAATGGCGCATGCGGTCCCGGTCTTGAAGGCCGCTTAACATCTGAGTAAAGGCGTCAGAAAGCTCTTCCATCTCCGGGTCGTTCATCGACGGTAATTCAACATCAAAATTTCCGAGGCTCACTTTTCTAAAAACCGCTTTTAATTGGGGGACCAAGTTCGCCCTTTTCATTGTTCCGTAACAAAGCATGAAAGCCAAAATAAATCCGATCCCGGCCACGATTCGAGTCCGCTTGATCAATTGTTGGGCGGCGATGTCATGATCTTCATGAAGCGCCATGGTCACCATTCCCAA
>CAZJOE010000082.1:0-7430 GCA_964547555.1 uncultured Elusimicrobia bacterium
ACAATTTTAGAAGTGGTGCCAATTTTGACGGTGGACCGGAGAATGACCAAATCCCCTTTTTTAAGGTGAGAGCCGACTTCCCGCGCCACATTTTCAATCATGTCCAACCGGACAACGCCGGCGTCATTAAGAGGCGTGCCGACGGTGATGATGTAAACAGAAGCGCCCACTCCCCTGGGAATGTGTTTTGAAAACTTTATTCTCTTGGCCTTCACCAATCGTTGCAGGAGGTTTTCAAGTCCAGGTTCGAAGAAGTGCGCTTTTCCTTTTTTAAGCCGGCTGAGCACATCGTCTCGAATTTCAACTCCGTAAACAGTGAAGCCGACATCGGCCATGGCCAGCGCCAATGTGAGCCCCACATATCCCAATCCCAAAACGCAAACGTGGCGATCGTTAAAGTCTTTATCAACTTTTATCATTCGGTTTCCTTATGAAGATATTCATGAAGCCGTAGAGATACCATCTTAAATACGCGGGAATCCATTGAAATACACGAAATTTACTTTTGCCTTCCGACCGTTCAATCCACTTGGCAGGGACCTCTTCAATTTTCCATCCCCGCCGGTCGCATTTGACCAAGAGTTCAAGGCTATAAGTAAAGCCCTCCGTGGACTCGATGGGTATGGTATCAATAACTTGGCGAGAAAATAAACGGAATCCGTTGGTTGAATCATGTGTAGGAAGCCGCGCAAAAGTTCGAAGCGTAAAATTGGCGGTGCGGACCAGCGCGGCTTTAAGCCAAGGACATCCCACCATGCTCCCGCCTTCCATAAACCGGCTCGCGCAAACGATGCGGGCCCCCCCTTGCGCTTTTTCAACCATGAGGTCGATAATTCCCGCGTTCACAGTGTCATCAGCGGGGAAAACGAGGACATAAGGTGATTGAGAGGTGTGCAGTCCCGTAAGAACCGCTCCATGCGCGCCCTTTCCCTTATTCTTAAGAAGTTGAATCGCCATGTTTTCTTCTTGGAAAGGTTTTAGATAAGGAAGCGTGGTGTCCGAATCCTGGTCGTAACACACGTATATCCGATGAGACGTTTTAACAACTGTCTTTAAATACTGGAGGACCGGTTCAATTCCTTTTCCTTCGTTATAAACGGGGATAACGATATCCAGAATCATACGTTCACCCATTTCCCGGTTCGCAAAGATCGACGGGCCGTGTCCATCAATTCTTCAACACGGACCCCTGCTCCAAGCGAAGGGTTTTCTTTTCTTCCCATTTTTATCCAATCCCCAAATTTATGGACCAAACGAGAGACCGCCTGAATACGTCCATCCGAAATCCCCGCGATTTTTTTCTCTGTTTCAATAATTTTTCCTGGCGACGTCTGGATCTGAAACCCAAACACGTGATCTGACGTGGTGTTTTCAAGTTGAAGGGATCCTTTATCCCCGATAAAGGTAAGTTGGTGCCGTCGGTTTCTTGTTTGGCGTGTAATGACCACCGAAACAGCAGACTTGTTTTTCATTTGCATATGAAGGACCACAGACGAATGTCCGGAGCAATTAATTTTCACAATGGGCCCCAGCAGCCACTCCACGTAATTAAAAACATGGGAGCCAAAATTATAGAGGACTCCCCCTCCCCTGGAGGTATGGTCCTTCCAGGAGGGTTTAAGCAAATGAGCCGGAGGCATCGGAATTTTCCAAAGGACCAGAGCTTGTCGGATGGTCCCCAAACGGCCCGATTCCAAAATCGAATTGGCTCTCCTCCAAGTGGAGAGTTCCGGAAATTCAAAATCCATCATCACAGGGACACGCGCCAATTTGGCCGCTGCCCTTATTTTTCGCGCTTTTCCGACATTCGCGCTAAGGGGTTTTTCAAGAAACAACGGTTTTCTATTTCCAAGAGCTTTCAAGGCAATCAAAGCCTGCACCGGCGGGGCCACCGCCACGAAAAAAGCGTCCAGGGAAGGATCGCTCAGCATCTGCGCCCATGTGGAATAGACTTTTGAAATTTTTTCTTCGGCCGCGACGCGACGTGTTTTTTTCTTATCTCGCGACCAGATCCCTTTAATTTCAAAACGGGAATCCATTCGAAGGGCCGGAATATGCACGCGCCGCCCAAATCCAAGACCAATAACCCCCACGCGAATCTTCTTCATAAAAGAGGTTTCCAAACCAGATGAAAGACGGCTTGGACCGGCAGCATTGAAACAGAAACATATCGCAAAGTCTGAGTCGGCTTCCAGCTTCCATAAGCGGCCGAGTAAATCATCTCTTCAACTTCAAAATCACTAAAGGGAATTTCAGAATTAATTTCCAGCCGTCCTCTGCTTCCTATCAAATGCACCTCAGAAGAAGATTTGGCTTTCACTTGAATGCCGGCACCCAATGTGAAATTCCATTTAAGCTCGTGCGATCCCATTCCTGTTATTTGATCTTCAACGGTCCACTCACCCCCAGACTCCTTTCGTTCGATCGAGCGCCGATGAAGAACGGGATGGCCCATGCGGGTGTATCCATCATGAGTGGCCGCCACTTTTTGGGAAGGATCATAGGTTTCGACGGCCACTCGAGATTGGTTAATCAAGGCGAACAAATCGCCCGGCATGAAATCATTTTGTTCCAGCCCGTCTATTTGGATCGTGTTGTGAGAAAGGGTGGAACGGAATCGGTTTCGAATCAAAGGATCGGACGTATAAGTTCCACATCCCGGATCAATAAAAAATTCATCGCCGTGGATCATCAGCGTAAAGGCAAGCTTGTCGTTATGCGTGTGATTTCCAAGTCCGCGGGTGCCGTTGGGTTGGGCGGAAAAAACCAGATGGTCATCCGCCCCCTTTAAAACCAAAAGTCCCGACCCGCCGGAAGCAGGAAGATGAGAATCTGAAGCCACGCTCTTTTTGTAAGCGATGGACGTTTCTTCCAGTTCAAAACCGAACAACCACACATTTTCTGAGAAGAGGGGCGCCGCTACGGCGTCTCCCAGACCCAAACAGGAAGAAACCTCAGAAAGACCTCTTGCATCGGAATCCGAACGATTAAAAAAAGAATGGATCCGTCCACTGTCATTGTCTCCAATCAAGGGAATGTTTCCCTCCGAATTGGACAAATGGTTCAACATCGTAAACATGGCGCCCAATCTTTCAAAACCAGGTTCCCCCAAAACCATTTTCAAGGACTGGGTCAACGTCAACTCCTGCATTCCAATTTGAAGGCGGCGCGCGGAAGAAAGCGCATACAGGTAAAAAATCTCCAAAACAAACTTATGATAGGCGGTCGACCCTTCATGATCAAATCCGTCCGCATAGGTTTGCTTTAAAATTTCTTTTTTAAATTCTTCTTCGGCGAATTGTTTCCATTCGGATTTAAAAACGGTCCCAATGTAAAAAAGGCCCAACAAGTCCGAAAGGTAATGGTTGGTGGACACGTCGGCGTTCCATTCCAAATAAGACGCGATGTGGCGCCCATGAACCTCAAGAGATTTCGTAATCATGGCCTGCACAGGCTCAATAAGAACGGAAGACCCTTTAAAGAGTTCCATCGCCACGATCCAATTGCACGCCCGCAAAGCGACTTCCATCGCGGAGGCCCAGTTCACGCCTCGCTTCGGGGGATTCTGAGCGATCCAATCTCCCATTTGCGCGACAAAGCCTTGGGCGTATTTCTCATTGCCGGTCAACCGGTACGCTTGCCCCAGTCGGATGAAATGTTGACAACGAGACAATTCCCAGGGGATCTTGATGTCAACTCCGGGAACCGTTCCATACAAAATGTCCGCAAAAAAAGTTTTGGGATTCCAGCCGATTCCTTTCTTGAAATCGAAATGCCAGGGCAAAAGTCCCGTCACGAATCCTTTTTCCAGCGGACGCCCGGATGACCGCGGGACAAACCGCAAATCATCACGCCGACCGAACTGTTTCATGTCGACGGGGCCCGATCCCAACAGATTAAACACGAGGTCCAAGGTTTGGTCGGCTTCACGGATAAGGACCGCTGAATCTTCCGGATAGGACTCAAGAAACCGCTCTCTAAAATCAGCGCGCGATATATCAGAATGCAGAAGTCCCATGGAGCTGAGGTGAGAGGGGGCCGGCACTTTCGTGAGGGCCCCAGGAAACCCCAACGGAAACCAACGATCTCGATTCTCACTGAGCCGGCGCTTCACACGGGTTAAGACGAGGGACGGAAACATTGAAGGAGAAACATGGCGCAAGCGATGGATTTTCTTTTTAAAACTCATCAAAGATGTCTCAAAGGGGCAACTCCAACGGCCGCTGTTCGATCCAAACTTCATGCCACAACACAAAATTCAGCAGAAACCAGTTCATCTTGCTCGAGGAAGAACGAACCCAGGCTTCCATCACGGGACGGTTGAAGTACGAGGTCCGGTTTACGAAATCGATTATTTTCTTGTCTGACCACGCCCGCAGCTTCTCATCAAACCACGTTTCCACAGGAACGGCGAACCCTTGCTTGGGCCGATGGACCACTTCTTTGGGCAAGATAGGATCAACCGCTTTTTTAAGAAGATATTTAAGCGTTCCGTTTTTATATTTTTGTTTTTGCGGGATCGACATGGAGAGGCGAACGAATTCCTGGTCCAAGAACGGAACGCGCGCTTCAACGGCGGTGGCCATGGTCATTTTGTCCACTCGCATCAAAAGAAGTTCAGGCAAGCGCAACCGCAAATCCATGTATCCCATCCAGTGAAGGGTATCGGCTTCCGGCGGCGCGTCATTTTTAAAATCATTCCAAAGTTGCTGGAGCGGTTCATACGACGTGTAACCTTGGAGGCCCGCTAAGAAATCTTTATTCAAGAATCTCCGTTTGGCTGTTTCCTGGTACGCCTCGGCCCCGCCCCAGAAAAGACTTTCCCCATTAGAAGCGCGCCGCATCAGTTCAAGGGGGCGCATTCCTTTGGCTGGATCCGAAAAAAAAGAATTGATCGCGCCGAACATCATTTTCCTCAAGGGTTTGGGAATCATTCGAAACGCTTTGTCCCACGGGGCCACGTCCAACATCAGGCCCCAATAGGGATATCCGCAAAAAAGCTCATCGGCGCCTTCTCCCACCTGACACACCGTGGTTTTGTTGTCTTTCGCGAGCTTGGCCACGTAGTAGACCGGAACGCAAACAGGGTCGACGATGGGTTCGTCTTGATGAAAAACAAGCTTGGGAAGGAAACGAACCAAATCATCCGCATCAATAATGACTTCATGGTGGCGGGTTTTAAATTTATCCGCGATCATTCGCGCATAAACAAGTTCGTTAAACTCCTCAGCGCCTTCAAATCCAATCGAAAACGTGTCAACCGGACGGTCCATCTGTTCCGCCATGAGGGCCGTGTTCAAAGAAGAATCGATTCCGCCGGACAAGAAAACGCCGAAGTTCACGTCGCTGACCATCCGGTAACGAATTGATTCGCGAAGCGAATGCATGATCCGTTCAGTCCATTCCTCTTCTTTTAATTCCCCAATTCGCCCCGTTCCCAAGAAAGGATTCCAATAACGTTTCGTTTCCATCCGCCCCTCGTCGGTGACGGTGAGGGTGTGGCTCGCGGGAAGTTTGAAGATATTCTTAAAGAGGGTGCGCGGCGCCGGAGAAGCAAGAAACGTGAGAAAATCATAGAAGGCGTGAGGGTCCACTTCTCTTTTAACGCCCGGGTATTCAAGCAGCGCTTTTATTTCTGAGGCGAACATAAAACAACCGCCTACCATCGTGTAATAAAGAGGCTTCACCCCCATGCGGTCCCGGGCCATCCAAACTTTTCTATTCTTCTTGTCCCAAATCGCGAAAGCGAACATGCCCCGAAGTTTGGGAAGAATGGCTTCTCCCCATTTTTCATATCCCTTCAAGATTACTTCCGTGTCGGAATGATCCGTTTTAAATTGGGAGCCGACAGCTTCCAATTCTTTGCGGAGTTCGGCGTGGTTGTAGATTTCGCCATTGAAGACAATCCAATAAGCTTCATCTTGCGTGGCCATCGGCTGAACCGCCGCATGAGAAAGGTCAATAATGGAAAGGCGGCGATGCCCCAGTGCGATTTCATTTCCGGGAGAGATATACAGCCCCGCATCATCGGGTCCGCGGTGCGACATGGTGTCCCGCATTTTCTCAACCAAGGCAGGATGGAAAGGAGGAGTAGAAGGACTGGTCCTAAAAAGGCCGAGGAGCCCGCACATTTATTAGGACATCCGGCCCCAAACGTCGCCATCCAGTTGAATGCACGCTTGAGTGGTCTCTACCAGTTGATCCCAGGGAATCGGAAAAGCGATTCCATTTTGAATAGAGACGCCAAATGTTCGTAAAGCTTCCAAATGTCCTTTGTCTTGGGACGTTTTTAAACTGTCTGGTTTGCCGAAAAATTCGAGGGTCTTAAAATCATCCAAGATGGCGCTCACGCCGTCCCAATGAAGCTCGACTCGTTCTTTGGGAAGCGATTCGTGTCCTTGAGAAGAATAGATAAGCGTGGCCAGCGATCCATCTTGATAAGAAAAATGGGCGGAAAAATTTTCATCGGGGCGGAGCGCCGCTGAATCCGAAGGATAAAGCGCTTCAATTTGGAGGCTCTTCAGCGGAGAGTTCACAATGAACCTAAAGAAATCGATCATGTGGCAAGCTTCCCCGCGTAGCCGGCCTCCTCCTTCAGTCGATTTGGTCCAATGATCCGAAGGAAGCGCGCCCGCATTCACCCGGTACGTCATTTGGATGGGAGACTGCCGGTGCGCGAGAACTTCCTTCAACTTTAAAGCATGAGGAGAAAAGCGGCGGTTGAATCCCACCATGACGACGGGACTGGTGCTTAAAGACCGGACCGTCCGGTCAATTTCGTCCAATTCTTTTTGATTAAGCGCGAGAGGTTTTTCCAAATACACGTGCTTGCCTGCTAAAAGCGCGGCTTGAGCCAACGCCGCATGGGAATTGTGGCGAGTTCCGATAAGGACCGCGTCTATTTTGGGATCAAGAAAAAGAACTTTGGGGTCTGTAGAAAAAATAGCCGCGTTTAATTGCCGCGCCAAGGTGGCGGCGGTGGCGCTGTGGCCCGTGCAAATGCCATTGATCAAAAACTTTTCTTTCAACCCTTTGAGATTGGGAACATGGGTTGCTTTCACAAAATTTCCCACTCCAATCAGACCAATTTTAATTTGGCCAGAAAGCGTCGCGGGCGTTCCTTTCTTGATAAAAGGAACCGTTTTTTTACTCGCCGCTTCATCCGATGGATAAGACAAAACCAGCGCCAACGGCTTGGAATCGGAATCAGACTGCAACAGATCATAAGCTTCCGCAGAATCGTTAAATGGAATTTCCTTATCGATCAAAGAGCGGACGCTGATTTTCCCCCGCGCCATCAAATCAAGAAACGATTCCATGTTTCTTTTTTCCGTCCACCGAACATAAGCGAAGGGATAGTCGCGGCCCTCCTGCTCATAAGTGGCATCGTACCGTCCCGGACCATACGAGCATGAAATGAGGAAATCTTG
>CAZJOE010000083.1:0-7389 GCA_964547555.1 uncultured Elusimicrobia bacterium
TGAAAAACAATATCAACGAAATGATCCGGAACCTGCGCGAAACAACCCAGGTGAACAAAGAACAAGACTGGCTTAAAACCAACCTCGCTAAATTTACCGGTATGCTTCAAGGCCAAAGAGACCTTTTAACGGTTTCGAAATTGATTCTTTCCGAACTCGCGCCCCTCGTTTCCGCGCATTATGGTGTTCTCTACATTTATGAGGTCCTCAACGATTTACCGCAGCTTCGCCTTTTGAGCAGTTACGCTTACAGCAACAGAAATGGAAAATTCCCCGTTCAATTTAAAGTCGGCGAAGGCCTCATCGGTCAGTGCGCGGTCACGAAACAGCGAATCATGCTGACCGACGTTCCCAGCGATTATTTAAAAATCACGTCCGGCTTGGGCGCGGTGAAACCGTCCAACATCGTTATTCTTCCCATCTTGTTTGAAGGACAAGTGAAAGCCGTTCTTGAACTGTCTTCCCTCAATCAATTCGGCGAAATCCATTTGGCGTTCTTGGGTCAAGTGGCCGAAAGTCTCGGGGTTATGATCAACACCATTTCGTCCACGATGAGAACGGAAGACTTGCTCAAACAATCCCAAGCCTTGACCGAAGGGTTGCAACGGCAGCAAGAAGAATTGAAAAAAACCAACGAATACAAATCCGAATTCTTGGCGAAGATGTCTCACGAGTTGCGCACGCCGCTCAACAGTCTTCTGGTTTTGGCCAAACTTCTGTCGGAAAACATGGAACGCAATTTAACCGACAAACAAATCGAATTCGCGAAGACCATGCATTCCTCGGGAACAGACCTTCTCCATTTGATCAACGACATCTTGGACCTCTCCAAGATCGAAGCCGGAAAAACCGAAATCGAAATCGGCGAAGTTCTCTGCGACGATCTTAAAGATTACGTCGAACGAACGTTCCGTCAGATCGCGCTTCAAAAATCGCTCGACTTCTCCATCGAAAGAGAAGATGAATTCCCCCCCTCTATTCAGACGGACTCTCAACGGTTGCAGCAAATTCTCAAGAATCTTCTTTCGAACGCCTTTAAATTTACAGAGCAAGGAAAGGTTTCCTTACACATGGAAGTGGCCACAGGGGGATGGAGCCCCGAAAACGAAAATCTGCGCGGCGCCAATTCTGTTATCGCCTTTTCGGTGACGGACACCGGAATTGGAATTCCAGAGGATAAACACGACATTATTTTCGAACCGTTCCAACAAGCCGAGGGCGGGACCAGCCGTAAGTACGGTGGAACAGGGTTGGGTCTCTCCATCAGCCATGAAATTTCCAAATTACTGGGAGGAGAAATTCGTTTGATCAGCACGCCTGGGAAAGGAAGTACCTTTACGCTTTTCCTTCCGCAGAATACCTCTACATCGGCGCCGGTTAGAAAATCGATCAAATTATCGACATGGGGCGTGAGTGAACCCAAAGTGAAGCAAGAAAAACCCATGATCTTAAGCTCCATGATTAGAGATGACCGGCACACCATTCAACCGGGTGAACAAGTTGTCTTGATCATCGAAGACAATCCCCCTTTCGCTTCAATTCTTCTGGATCTCGCGCGGCAAAATGATTTCAAAGCGGTCATCGCCTTACAGGGAGAAGAAGCGTTCACGTTGGCCCAAAAATATAAACCCGATGCCATTACGCTCGATGTTCTTTTGCCGGACATTGACGGCTGGTCCATTCTGGACCGCTTCAAGCATGACGCCAACTTCCGCCATATCCCCGTTCAAATTATTTCGGGAAGCGAACAAATGCAGCGCGGATTTGAGCTGGGCGCCATCGGATACCTGAAAAAACCCGTTGAGAAAGAACGGCTGCTCAAAGCGTTTTCAAACCTGAAAAAATTCATCGAAAGAAAAACCCGCAATCTGCTGATCGTTAAAGGCGGTGAACCGAAGATGGAAACCCTTCTGGAAATGGTTGGTAACGAAGATATCCAAACGGTGGCAGTAAAAACAGCTCAAGAAGCCATGAGTGCTCTTAAATCGAAACCTTTTGACTGTATTGTTTTCGGCGGGGGTTTATCGGATAAAAACGGCCTGGATCTTTTAACGCGGATTGATAGGAAAAACGACAATGCCGCGCTTCCCATTGTTCTTTACACAGGACGCGATCTGAACAAAACGGAACAAAACCATCTGAAAAAACTTTCTCAATCGATGGTCATTAAAGATGTCGGGTCCGCCGAACAGTTGCTGCAAGAAACCACTCTTTATCTCCACTGTCCGGAGTCCTATCTTCCTGAAACAACCCGGAACATGATTCAACAGGGCCAATGGCTCGACACGAAATTGGCGAACAAACAAGTGCTGATTGTTGATGATGACTTCCGCAATATTTACGCGATCAGCACCGTTCTGGAACGCCACAAAATAAAAGTGTTGTTCGCTGAAAATGGAAAAGACGGTATCGAGCTTCTTAAAAAAACACCGGGGATTGAAATTGTTCTTATGGATATCATGATGCCGGAAATGGATGGGTTCCAAACCATGCGGGCCATCCGGAAATTGTCTGAATTTAAAACCCTGCCTATCATCGCACTGACCGCCAAGGCCATGAAAGGAGACCGTCAAAAATGTATCGATGCCGGCGCCTCCGACTACATCGCCAAACCGGTGGACACGGAACATCTTCTGTCCTTGCTGCGCGTATGGCTCTACCATTAATCTCATGATTGAAAAAACCAACATCCTGCTGGTCGATGACCGGGATGATAATTTATTGGTTTTGGAAAGCATCCTCAGCCCCTTGGGACAAAACCTCGTCAAGGCCACGTCTGGCCAAGAAGCGTTGAAATATATTTTCAACTTGGACATTTCGGTGGTTCTTCTAGACGTCACCATGCCGGGAATGAACGGATTTGAAACGGCCACGCTGATCCGGGAACGGGACAAATCCCGCCATATTCCGATTATTTTTGTGACGGGACATAGCATCCAGGAAGCGTCGATCATGAAAGGGTACGCGCTGGGGGGCTTGGACTATATTTTGAAACCCATTGTTCCCGAAATATTGCGGGCCAAAATAAACGTTTTTGTGGACTTGCATCAGAAGACGGCTGAAATCAACAAACAAACCGAGTTGCTCCGGCAAAGCAACATCGATCTCAAACATGAAATCATTGAGCGCCGGCGGATCGAAAAAAAACTATGGGAACTCAACAAAAGCTTGGAGATGCGGGTCCGGGAACGAACGGCCGCCGCGAAACAGCATGCGCATGAGCTCTCCCAATCCAACGAGGAATTGGAACAGTTCGCCAACATTGTGGCCCACGACCTTCAGGAACCCATCCGTAAAATCGTTAACTTTACCCAAGCTTTCCAGGAAATTATTCCCAAAGGGTTAAACAACCAACAAAAGAAATATCTCTCTTATATCGTCGACGGGGCCATGAGAATGAAGGATTTAATCCAAGATCTTCTTCGATTTTCCCAAGTGGGCCGCTCTGAGTTGCCGATGAAACAAGTAAACGTGGGCGCCATTCTCAAAAAAGTCTTGACTGAGATTGAACCGGTCATCGATGAAAGTTTCGCCAAGGTGAAGGTGTCCCCGCTTCCCACCATCACGGCCAACCAAACAATGATCCATCAGTTGTTCCAAAACCTTATATTGAATGCGATCAAATTTCGAAGCCGTAAATCCCCTCTCATCCAAATCTCTTCCAAAATTGAAAACGGATCGAACATTTTTTCCGTGCAAGACAACGGCATCGGAATCGAGCCCCAGTATTGGGATAAAATATTTAAAATCTTCCAGCGCCTCCACACGCGAGACGAATATCCGGGCAGCGGCATCGGTCTGTCCATCTGTAAAAAAATCGTCGAACGCCAAGGGGGCTGCATTTGGATCAATTCTGAATTGGGGAAGGGATCCACTTTTTCTTTTTCAATTCCCATCACTGTTCGCAAGGAGGAAAAACATGGCGCAAGATCCGTCGAAGAAAATCAACGAACGCTCGAAACCACCCTTGACTCCTGACATCATCCCCCGGCACGCCCTGCTGGATTTCATGATGAAGGACCACGACCTGCTGGTCGATCCCACGGTGGAAGAATCCCAAAAATCCATCAACCGCCCTTTTCGGATTCTTATGATTGACGACGACAATTTGGACGCTGAAATTTTCGAACAGTCTTGGGACCAATCGAAAATAAAAATGGAGCTCATCACGCTTGAAAATGGGACCAAAGCCCTGCAATATCTTCGCGGAGAAGGGTGGTATTCCGACGATCAGCGGCCGGACATCATTCTTTTGGATTTGAACATGCCCAAAAAAAACGGGCGGGAAGTTTTGCGGGAAATTAAAGCGGACAACAAACTAAAAACAATTCCCGTCATTATTTTTACCAGTTCCGAACTAAAAGGGGACATCGCGAAGAGTTATCAAGACGGGGCGAACTGCTACGTCACCAAGCCTTTCGGATTAAAGGGATATGCAAAATTCGCAAAAGCGCTGGTGAATTTCTGGTTGATGAATTCAACGATCCAACGGAACTGAAAATCTTCAACTGCCGGATTTTTCCTGGGAGAGATCTTCAATCAGCCAAAATTTAAACATTGTGTAAAAGGCCGAAACGCCGTCCTTCCAATTAATTTTCTTCCCTTCCGAGTAACTTCGCCCCCGATAGGAGATGGGAACTTCGCAAATCCGAATCTTTAATTTAGCGAGTTTAGCGGTGACTTCCGGCTCAAAACCAAACCGGTTGGAGCGAAGCGGAATACTTTGAAGAATTTTGGTTTTAATGGCTTTGTAACAGGTTTCCATGTCGGATAGATTCAGGTGGGTCAGCCGGTTGGAAACAAGCGTCAAAATTTTATTTCCAAACGTATGCCAAAAAAAATGGGGCCGCCGTTTTTCTCCCAGGAGGAAGCGAGACCCGAATACCGCGTCCGCCTCGTCTTTCAAAATAGGCGCAATGATCCGTTCATATTCGCGGGGATCATATTCAAGGTCCGCATCTTGGATAATGGTAATGGGCGCCGTGGCGTGTTTAATCCCGGTCCGTAAAGCGGCCCCTTTTCCTTGGTTCACCGCGTGGAAAAAGAATTTGATTGCGCTTGTATCGATTTTGTTGGAAGCGGAAAATGAGGGGTCATCTTTAAGCCGGGTGAGAACGTCACGGGTGCCGTCCGTTGAAAAATCATCAATAACAATAATTTCTTTGACAACCGGATTGGCTTGAACCCGCTGGAGGATGTTCACGATGAAGGAGGCTTCATTGTAAACAGGAACGATGACGGAAAGCGGTGCGGTCATTTTTGAGGGAGGATGATACACATTCCCCATGGCTTTTGCACACCTCCTCCCTTTGCTATCCTCGGCCTTCCTTTATGCCGAGAGAAATTATCATCATTGGGGCGGGTCCCGCTGGAGAAGCGGCCGCCAGCGCGATCAAACGCTTGGATAAAAGCGTTGGTGTCACGCTGATTGAAAAAGAATTCGCCGGGGGCCTTTGCCTCAACAAAGGCTGTATTCCCTCCAAAACCCTTCTTGAACATGTCCATCAATCCGCTTCCAGCGGCAAACCTGTCCCTTGGGCCGACCTTCAAGCCATTAAATCCAATGTTGTAACCGGCATTCGGTCCCAATTAGAAGCGCGCCTTAAACGGGAAGGAGTGAAACTTATCCAAGGAACCGCCTCCTTCAAAGACGCCGGTTCGGTTGAAGTTAAGTCCGGGGACAAAACCGAAATTCTTTCTTTTGATAAAGCCATCGTTACCGTCGGAACAGGGATTTTTTATCCCCCTCCCCTCGACCAACACAAAACCGACCTTCTTAATTCAGACACCATGCTTGAGATCAGCAAAACTCCCCAATCCATTGTGGTGGTGGGCGGAGGGGCCGTTGGATGTGAGTTCGCTTGTTTGTTAAACGCGGCCGGCGCGGAGGTCACCCTGGTTGAAATGACGGACGGTTTGCTTCCGGGTGAAGATTCGGCGGTGGTCTCTGCGCTGACGCAAAGTTTTGAAAAACGGGGTATCAAAATAAAAACAGGGACCCTCATTAAAGATTTGAAAAAGACCGGCACCGGCTGGAACCTGACATTGTCCAGCGGAGAATCTCTTTCGGTGGAACAAGTTCTTGCCTGCGTGGGACGAACTCCTTTTACCCAGGCCCTTCAGCTCGAAACAGCCGGAATTAAACTTGAGAAAAACCGGATTCAAGTGGACAACCACTTGCGAACATCCAACCCCAATGTTTACGCCGCAGGAGATGTGGCGGGAAGTCGGTTGGCCCATCACGCTTCCGCCCAAGGAGAGACAGCCGCCGCCAATGCCTTGGGAGCCTCCCAAGTTTGCGACGACCGGTTTGTTCCCCGCTGCCTTTATAGCTGGCCGGAAGTGGCCAGCGTGGGCGCGTGGAAATATCAGCTGGAACAGGAAGGAAAACCGGTGAAAGCGGGACGGGCATTTTTTAAGGGGTCGGCGAAAGCGATGGCGGCGGGAGATAACGATGGATTTGTTCAGATTATAAGCGATCCCTCCTCAGGAAAAATATTGGGCGCGCAAATCATCGGGCCTCATGCGACGGAGTTGATCCATATTGTCTCAGTCGCCTTGAAAGCCGGCATGACCACCAAAGATTTGAGTGAAGTGATGTTTGCGCATCCGACACTGTCAGAACTGGTTAAAGAGGCGGCGAGAAAGTGACCACCAAAACCGCGTGGCGGCCCCGGCTTCCAGAATTTTTAAAACAGCAAATTCCCAGCGGCAAAGATTTCCGCGCCGTCCAACAATCCATCGGAGAATTTAAACTCAACACCGTTTGCGAAGAAGCCAAGTGTCCCAACCGCACTCACTGCTACGCCCGGGGAACACTGACATTCCAAATCCTCGGCAAAGTCTGCACCCGCTCCTGCGGTTTCTGCGCTGAAACTTTTGGGCGACCTTCGTTGCCAGCTGACAGCTCTGAGCCCCAACGTGTCGTTGATGCCGCCAGAAAATTAAATTTAAAACACGTGGTGATAACGTCTCCAGCCCGAGATGACCTTAAGGATGATGGAGCGGAACAATTCGTTAAAGTAATACAACTTTTCCGAAAAGAACTTCCCAACGTCACCGTTGAAATTCTCACTCCTGATTTCCGAGGAAGAACCGAATGTTTGGATAAGGTCTTCGCGGCGCGACCCGACATTTTTAACCATAACATTGAAACGGTGCGGCGCCTGACTCCTAAGGTCCGTTCCAAAGCCACCTACGAAAGGACTCTCTCCGTCTTACTCAGATCCCACAACTCAGATCTCAGAACCAAATCCGGCCTCATGGTCGGCCACGGGGAAACAAAAGAAGAACTCCTCGAAACTTTCCGTGACCTTCGCGCTTCAGGCGTGTCCATGCTCACCATCGGCCAGTATCTTCCCCCTTCTTCTCATCATTTGCCGCTCGTCC
>CAZJOE010000084.1:0-7385 GCA_964547555.1 uncultured Elusimicrobia bacterium
AGATAAACGCTGAAAGCATCTAAGCGTGAAACTTACCCCAAGATTAGAACTCCTGTGCCGTAAGGCACCTAAAGACCTCCAATAGACTATTGGTTTGATAGGCTGGGAGTGGACGTTCCGCAAGGAATGTAGCTTACCGGTACTAATCGGTCGTGTAACTTAGTCGTATTAATGAATATCTTTTTTGACGCTTATTGATTTTTTTACTTTAGTTATTTTTCAGAGGAACGAGTGCTGGTGGCAAGACCGAGGTTGAAACACCCGTTCCCATTCCGAACACGGCAGTTAAGCGCTTCAGGGTCGATGGTACTTGTCCCGCAAGGGACCGGAAGAGTAGATCGTTGCCAGCACTGGTTCCTCTGGAAATTTTTTGGAGACAGATCATTAAAAGGTTTTTTGTTGTTGGATTTTTTTTGATTATTTCCACTTCTCTTAAAGCCGCCGAGTTGATGTCATCGGCGGACGTCATGGAAGGGGGGAAATGGTCTGTTTCAGTTTACGGACGATCTGCTAAGATAGAGCCCGTTTTAAAGATCTCGAATGCCGCAGCGGTTCAAGTCCCGCTCACCAGTGGAAGCGCCACGATTTTTTCGAGTTCCAACGCGGAAATAGATTTTGATCAAAAATTTGAAGAAGTCGTCGCCGCGATAAAGTATCGACCCAAGAACGGACTCACCTACCGAGTGAAAGCGGGACAAGTCAGAAGTTTTGATATTGAATATTCATCAGGTAGTCACACCAATAAATTTGAAGCAACCGATGATGGTTTTGTGTGGGGTCTCGGAGCGGAATGGAGTGTGTCTCCCGGATCCATTGTTTCTCCCGCAATAACGCTCGACGCCGGTTGGACCCAAAGAGTTATGGACTTGGACAAATTTGAATCACCCGGGGTTGTGGCGCCAACCAATGATAAGTTTCAGCAGGATGAGTTTCAGTTGGCCCTCAATGTCAGCAAGAGATGGAACAAATTTGAACCTTTTGCGGGGCTTAAGCTGAACCGGGTTGTTTCGCGTTTAAAAGATGAGGGAACGAAAGCAAGTCTGCGCGGAACACAAGATGGCGTTTCGCCCTTTATTGGATTGCAGATAGAATTTTTTGAAGCCGAAAGCATTATCCTAGAGGCTTCTTTTGTGGATGAAGAATCAATCAGCGCCGGATTCAATTTAAAGTTTTAGAAATTTTTTAAGGATTAAAATAATGGCCAATAAAGCAAAAGAATCATTTGTAGCGGAACTCACGGAAGAATTGAAAAAATCTCCCCATGTGATTGTGACCGATTATCAAGGTCTTAAAGCTGAAGAATTTAATGAACTCCGCGCCAGCTTAAATAAAGTGGGAGCCAAATATAAAGTTGTCAAAAACAGATTGGCCCGCATTGCATTTAAAAGCATTGGATGGGAAAGTCTCACCGACAATATGAAGGGCCCTTCCGCTATTGCCTACCATGGAACAGACGGCGCCGCGGTGACTCGCATCCTTTTTGATTTCAGCGGCAAACACCAAAACATGAAAGTGAAAGCCGGACATGTTTTTGGAATTAAAGCCACCGGCAACGACCTTAAGGTTATGTCATCCCTGCCTTCTAGAGAAGTCTTGTTGTCAACTCTGTTAATTAGAATGAACAGCCCTCTTGTCACCCTGTTAAGGACGCTGAATGAGCCACTTCGGTCTTTGCATGGAGCCTTGAGCGCCGTCGCCAAGAAGAAAGAAGCCGCGCCCGCTGCATAAAATTTACCAACAATAATGACCGCCTCGGGTGGTCGCTATCACTCAAACTGCCTTAGGCTTGTCATGGGTGTTAGTTGAATAGGAGGAATTAAAATGTCGCAAGTCACAGTAGACCAGTTCGTTGAATCACTCGACACATGGACGATTCTTGACATCAACAAAGCTGTCAAAGCCATCGAAACCAAATATGGCGTTTCAGCTGCCCCTGTGGCCGCTGCCGCCGCTCCCGCTGCCGCCGCTGCTGTGGCGACCGAAGAGAAAACCGAATTTACGGTGGTGCTAACCGGTTCAGGCGCAAACAAAATTAACGTTATTAAAGTTGTTCGTGAGCTGACGGGTCTCGGACTCAAAGAAGCGAAAGATCTTGTTGAGGCCGCTCCGAAACCAGTCAAAGAGCATGTTGACAAAAAGACCGCCGACGAACTCAAAGCAAAACTCGTCGCTGCCGGTGCCACAGTCGAACTCAAATAAGTATTTGATCGTAAGAACAGCCTGGCTTTCCCGTAGGGGAAGGCCAGGATGTTCTATTTTTATCTGAAGCTGCCAAGACGGAGGCACGCCATTGAAAAAAATAACATTCGCTCGTATTAAACCAGTCCTCGGGATTCCCCCTCTTCTCGAAATGCAAAGAGCATCCTACCGGGAGTTTTTGCAAGAAGAAATTCCAGTTAAAGAACGAAAAATCCAAGGACTGCAAGCAGCATTCCTCGATGTGTTCCCCATCATCAATGCTGACGAGAGCCTGGCTCTAGAACTCGTCGAATATCGTCTCGGAACGCCCAAGCATACAATTGAAGAAGCCATCGATAAGGACGCCTCTTATTCCGCCCCGTTAAAAGCTCTTCTTCGTTTGGTTCACCGTCAACCCTCCGGCAAGCCTAAAGTTTTAACCGAACAAGAAGTTTATCTCTGTGAACTTCCGCTCATGACCGAAACCGCTTCCTTTGTGATCAATGGCGCGGAACGCGTCGTGGTCAGCCAGCTGCACCGTTCTCCCGGCGTTATTTTTGAAGAAGACGAAGAGAAAAATATTTCTTCGTATGGTAAGAGCCTTTTCTTCGCCCGCATGATTCCTTACCGCGGCGCTTGGGTTGAATTCGAATTCGATTTGAACAACGCCATTTTCGTTCGTATCGACAAGAAGAGAAAAATTGCCGCGACCACGCTGCTCCGCGCCGCCGGCATTGAAAACAATTCTCAGATCCTCCACCTTTTCTATGAAACGGAAATTCTCCCCGTGGAAAGCCATCATTTGGCCGGCCGCGTATTGGCTGAAGATGCCGTGGACACCGAATCCGGTGAAGTTCTTCTCGAAGCCAATCAAGAAGTGAGCAAAGAAGCCATTCTTCGCTTCCTAGAGAAAAAAGTTAAATCCGTTAAAGTCATTATCACCGACCCCGCCTTAAACGACATCGCGATCCGCAACACCCTCCTCAAAGATGCCGTTCGCACCCAGAAAGAAGCCATCCACGCCATCTACCGGATTGTTCGCTCCCAGGAATTTATCGTTCCGGAACAGGCGAAAGATTATTTGGATTCGTTGCTCTTTAAATCCATCCGGCATTATGACTTGACCAAGGTCGGACGCTTCAAAATCAACCGCAAGTTGGCCCCGCTTTACGCCAACCTCACCAAGAAAAAGGGATTTAATTTCGAACAGCCCAACGAACGCCGCCGCACGCTCAGCATTGAAGACATCATCGTCACCCTTCAATATTTAATCGCTCTCAACAACGGCCAGACCACCATCACGGCCGCCAATGAAGTGATGAAAGTGGAAGTCGACGACATCGACCATCTTGGAAACCGCCGCGTTCGTGGCGTCGGAGAACTTCTTGAAAACCAAATCCGCATGGGTTTGGCGCAGATGGCCCGCATGGCCCGCGACAGAATGAACCTTCAAGATGAACCGCATCCGACTCCGCGCGGTTGCCTCAACACGGCCCCTGTGGCCGCTTCGGTCCGCAAGTTTTTCGGATCAAGCCAACTTTCTCAGTTCATGGACCAAACCAATCCGCTCGCGGAACTCACGCACAAGCGTCGTCTCTCCGCTCTCGGTCCCGGCGGTCTCCACCGCAAACGCGCCGGCTTCGAAGTCCGCGACGTTCACCACACCCATTACGGTCGCGTGTGCCCGATCGAAACACCCGAAGGTCCCAACATCGGTCTCATTACCTCTTTGGCTTGCTACGCCCGCATCAATCAATACGGTTTGATCGAAACCCCGTATCGCGTGGTTGAAAAAGGAAGAGCGTCTGAAAACATCGACTATTTAACCGCCGATAAAGAAGATGAATACACGATCGCCCAAGCGAATGCCGTCATCGACCAAAACGGAAAATTCGCGACCGAGCTCGTCTCGAGTCGTATGCGCGGCGACTTCCCACAAAAAGCCCCCAATGATTTGAACTACATGGATATTTCACCCGCCCAAGTGGTTTCGATATCAACGGCTCTCATTCCATTTTTGGAACATGACGACGCGAACCGCGCTCTCATGGGTTCCAACATGCAACGTCAAGCGGTTCCTCTTCTCGTTCCCGAAGCTCCTTTTGTGGCGACGGGGATTGAACCCAGCGTGGCTCGCGATTCAGGCGCTGCGTTAACGGCCAAAAGAGACGGGTTGATTGTTTCCGTGTGGAGCGATCAAATCTCGATTTACACGAGCGACGGCGATGTGGATATTTATTATCTCCGCAAATACGCCCGTTCGAACCAAGATACCTGCATCAACCAAATCCCCACCGTTAAAGTGGGCGACAAGGTTAAAAAAGGCGACGTTATTTGCGACGGACCCTCCACCTCTCAGGGCGATTTGGCTCTCGGTAAAAATCTGGTCGTGGCCTTCATGCCGTGGGAAGGTTATAACTTCGAAGACGCCATTCTCTTAAACGAGAAATTGGTCCGCGACGATGTGTTCACTTCGGTCCATATTTCCGAATTCCAAATCGAAGCGCGCGATACCAAATTGGGCGCGGAAGAAATCACCCGCGATATCCCCAACGTCGGCGCCGATGCCCTCATCAATCTTGACGAAAGTGGCATTATTCGTCCCGGAGCCGAAGTCGGCCCAGGCGATATTCTCGTCGGCAAAGTGGCCCCCAAAGGCGAACAGCAGATCACGCCGGAAGAACGACTTCTCAAAGTGATCTTCGGTAAAAAAGCCGAAGACGTGATGGACGCCTCCCTGCGCGTTCCGCCCGGTATTCGTGGAAAAATTCTTTCCACCCGCACCTTCGTTCGCAAAGAACGTTTGAGCAAAAAAGACGAAAACAAAAAAATTAAAGAACTCGAAGCCGAGCTTGAAGAGCAAATGGAATGGATCCGCAGTCAGCGGAAGGACCATATCGCGGACATTGAAGCCCGCCTCGAAAAGAAAGAATTGACCGCGAAACAAGCCAGCGACGAAAAAGATGAAGCCAAGGCCTTGGCCCAGAAATTGGAGTCCGATGCCCGCATGGCTTCCGCCCGGAAAAAAGAAGGCGTGAAGATGGGCGACGAATTGCCTGTGACCGTTAACAAAGTGGTCAAGGTGTTTATTGCCACCAAACGAAAAATTTCAGTCGGCGACAAATTGGCCGGCCGTCATGGCAACAAGGGAGTCGTGGCCAGAATCATGTCTCCTGAAGACATGCCATACATGCCCGATGGACGTCCTGTGGACGTGGTGTTATCGCCTCTCGGCGTTCCGTCTCGTATGAACGTTGGACAACTGCTCGAAGTGGCGCTCGGATGGGCCGGAAAAGTTCTCAACACCCAAATGGTCACCCCTATCTTCGACGGGGCCCGTGAAGAACAAATCTTGGAGGTCATCCGCCAAGCCAAAGACAAACTCCGCAAAGACGGCTACCGCGAAGAGTGGTTGCCCGGCGATTACGGAGAAACAACCCTTTATGACGGCCGCACCGGCGTCAAGTTCTCGGAAAAAATTACCGTCGGCGTTATGTATGTGCTGAAGCTCGCGCACATGGTGGAAGATAAAATCCACGCGCGCTCGACAGGCCCGTACTCGCTCATCACCCGTCAGCCTCTCGGCGGAAAAGCGCAGTTCGGCGGACAACGGTTCGGAGAAATGGAAGTGTGGGCCATCGAAGGTTATGGCGCCGCTCACATCCTCCAGGAATTCTTGACCGTCAAATCCGACGACGCGACCGGCCGCACCAAGATGTACGAAGCCATCATTCGCGGCGAAGCCATCTCGGAGCCCGGCGTACCGGAATCATTTAAGGTTCTCGTTCGAGAACTTCAATCCTTGGCAGTGAACGTGGAACTTCTCCGTCAGAAAGACGGACTCGCGGCCCAGGCCATGGATGTGACAGATCATACCGAAGAACAACCCAAAGAGGCGCCATTGACCGGCGCCCAGACAGAATAGTCGGAGGCTTGAACCAGAATGCAAACATTAATTGTTGATAAAAAGCGTGATGTTCCAAGAGCTGGCAAAAAGAAGGGAATGCCAGTTATTAACTTCAACGACTTCGATGCCATTCGTCTTTCAGTCGCCAGTCCGGAAGAAATCCGGTCTTGGTCTCACGGCGAAGTTCGCAAACCAGAAACCATCAACTACCGGACGTTCAAACCGGAACGCGACGGACTTTTCTGCGAACGGATTTTCGGTCCGGTCCGCGATTGGGAATGTTCCTGCGGCAAATATAAATACATCAAATACAAAGGCGTGGTTTGCGATCGTTGCGGCGTTGAAGTCACCGAAGCGCGCGTCCGCCGTGAAAGAATGGGGACCATCGAACTCGCGGTTCCCGTGGGCCATGTTTGGTATTTGAGAAAGGCGCCTTCCAGAATCGGAAGTCTTCTCGGTATTCGTCTCACCGATCTTGAGAAAATTGTTTATTACGCCCGTTACGTTGTCCTTGAAGATCTCAAAGGCGTGGACGGAAAAGTAAAACACGAAGCCCGCACTCTTTTAACGGATGAGGAATATCACAAAGCCCGCACGGAATTCGGCGACAAGCTGAAAGCTGGTATCGGGGCCGACGCCATCCGCCTGCTTCTTGAAACCATCAACCTCGACAAAGAAATTAAAGAAATTCGCGAACGCTTTAAGAAAGTTGAATCAGAAGCGGAACGCAACAAATTAATCAAACGCCTGCGGATCCTTGAGGGATTCTTCCGCTCGAACAGCCGTCCGGAATGGATGGTCTTGACCGTATTGCCGGTGATTCCACCCGATCTTCGTCCGCTCGTTCCTTTGGAAGGCGGCCGCTTCGCGACGTCCGACTTAAACGATCTTTATCGCCGCATCATCAACCGGAACAATCGGCTCAAGCACATCGAGAGCCTTCGCGCTCCCGAAGTCATGATCCACAACGAAAAACGTCTTCTTCAAGAAGCCGTCGACGCGCTCATTGAAAATGGCGCTCGTGGAAAAGTGGTGGTTGGAGCCGGGGGTCGTCCGCTCAAATCTCTCTCCGACATTCTCAAAGGTAAACAAGGCCGCTTCCGTCAGAACTTGCTCGGTAAGCGCGTCGACTATTCCGGCCGTTCCGTGATCGTGGTCGGTCCTTACCTGAAACTCCACCAGTGCGGTCTTCCGAAAGAAATGGCGTTGGAACTCTTCAAGCCCTTCATCATTCGTGAGCTCATGAAACGTCAGAACATCACGCTGAAAGCCGCCAAGAGAATGCTCGAAAGAGCCAAGC
>CAZJOE010000085.1:0-7332 GCA_964547555.1 uncultured Elusimicrobia bacterium
TTGCCAATCTTTCTCCCACCGATGCCAACGCGTGGAATATGTTGGGCCGCGCGTATGTGGCCATCTCAAAGCCGGAGGAGGCCTTGGCGGCCTATCAGAAAAGTCTCGCTATAAATCCGGATCAAAAGGACACGCGGCGTGTCGTAGGGCGGCTGCTCTTGGACTTGCGGGAGTTCGACAAGGCACTCACCATCCTGGACGAAGTGGAGAAAAATAATCCCAATACGCCGAGTATTTATCCCCAAATGGCCAAGGCGCAATATTTTAAAGGCCTTTATGCCGAATCCGCCGCCAACTGGGCGAAATCCCTCGAGTTGTATCCCGAGAACGAGAGTTACCGCATGCAGGAAGCTCGAGCCCTTTATTATTCTGGTCAAATCTCGCCGGCTCTTTCGAAATTGAAAAAACTCGCCGCCGGCGACGGTCCTATGAAAGGGGCCGCCATCGATTTCATTGTAGACGATGCGCTTAGCACCCGCGATTATGGCACGGCCGAAAAAATCTTATCGGACAATCTGGTTGACGTTCAACCGTCAGACGAGCCGCGCTTGTTTAGACTTGCGTCGATTTACGCCTTGAACGGAAAGAGGAGACAGGCCGTCTTGGCCCTGGAACGTTATATGAAATTAAATCCGACCAACATCCCGGTTCTATTGTTCCTGGCGGATTTCCTCCATACCAATGGAATGCACGCTGAGGCGGCCCGGATTTATAGAAAGGTCCAAAAATTAAACCCCTATTCTCCCCGTGCCTATACGGGAGTGGCCCAAGCTGAGCTGGAGATGGGCCATCCCGACCGAGCCGTGAAATCGTTTCTCTCCACGCTGCGCCTCGACCCAACGGACCCTTATTTGATCAACGTGTATTCTCATTTTCTGGCCGAGAGCGGGCGCCGCAAGCAAAGCCAAGATGTTCTCTTAAAATGGCTGGATAAAAACAAGGAGCCTGTGTTGCCAGTCTTGCTCTATCATGGCCTGACACCGTTTAAAAGAGATCCTCTTTTGGCCTATCCGGTTCACATGCACGTCTCCACATTTGAAAGTCAGATGCGCGCCATTAAGGCCGCCGGATACAGGCCCGTCACAAGTGACCAAGTTGTGGCGTGGTACAAGAAAAAAACACCGCTTCCCAAAAAGCCAATCTTGATCACATTTGACGACGGTCGGCAGGACAGTCTGCAGTACGCCGATCCGATCCTGAAAAAATACGAGCTGAAAGCGACGATGTTTATTCCCATCGCCAACATCGAAGGGGTTTGGCCGCCGGCCTATGTTTCCTGGAACAAAATTGTTGAGTACGAGAAAACGGGACGATGGGACTTTCAATCCCACGGAGATCGTGGCCATACGCGCATTCCTATTGACGCGAAAGGCCGGACCGGGCTTTTCCTTATAAACAGAATGTGGCTTGAAAAAGAAAACAGGCTTGAAACCGTTGCTGAATGGAAACAGCGGATTAACAATGATCATGAATCCGAAAGGCAGATCATGTTCAAACGACTGGGCAAGCTTCCGCAGTCCTACGCCTATCCGGAAGGGACGTATGGACAGGTCGACACCGTCAATTCACCGGAAGCGGTGCCGTTGAACCTGGAAAGTTCGAAAAAACACTTTCAAGTTTGTTACCTTCAAAACGCTTATGGATTGAACGTTCGTTCTCGCGACCCCAAATTACTTACACGTCTTGAACCGCACGCTGATTGGACAGGAACAGAATTGGTTCGCTATCTCCAAGACAACGATCCGTCGGTGATAATGAACCGTCGCCTGTTGTGGCAAGCCACATGGGAGGGACGGCCACGAAAGGCGGAAAAGTTTCTCAAGAATTTGAAAGAATCAGGGGCGTCGCAGCTGGTGCTTTTGGGAGAAGAGGGCCGGATCCGTTCTGCTCTGGGCGAGTACGAGGGGGGACGGGCGGCTGCGGAAAAAGCGCTGCAAATGGGAGACGATAAACCCACCGAATCTCTGCTGCGTTCAATTAAAATGAAAAGGCGGCCCTCGTGGAATCCCGCTTATACGTTCAGCGAAGACAATCGGAACCGGCGAAGTTCGGTCTTTGAACAGACCTTAAGACCGTTCCCGGTTTCCAAGATAAATTTGGGCCTTCTGTATCTGTATGGCTCTTTCAGGGAACCAAATAGTCCCACGGTGACGGAGAACGCAGCTGGACTCAGTTTACAAGGGAACCTCTCCTCGTTTCACAGCTTAGGCGGACGCGCCTTATGGCACTGGTTCCCGGACCGGACGAACATCAACAACACCGCCAGCGGTTCTGTTTATCTCGATTCAGATTGGAACGACAACATTCAGACGGAGTTTAGAATAGGCCGTTCGCTTTATGACACCGCCAGCGCTTTGCGAGCCAATGTAACTGAGAAGTATGCGAATGCATATGGTTTCTTGCGACCAGAGGGTCCGTGGCGCGCCTTTGGCAAAATTCAGGGCGCAAATCTATCCGATGGAAACAAACGATATGGAACGGAAGCAAATCTATCGAGGACCTTGATTTCAAATTTCCGCGGTGTTTACAAATACATCTTTGACCATATGGATCACATGAGTCCCAATTACTACAGCCCCCAACAATTGCATCAGCATCAACTGGGAATCGAATTCACTTCGACGTCGGCAAAGTTCGAGCCGTCCATTGTCTATCTGCCCGGTGTGGGCCGAGAACGGGGAACCGACAGAGTCTATATTCAGGATGTCCAAGTGTCCCTTATGTTTCGCCTAGGGCAAAGAACATCCCTCCAGCCTTTCTACGGTTACCTTCGGACACCCACTTACCACCGTCACTCATACAACGTTCAACTGATGCACTGGTTTTAGGATGTTCAATAAGAATGCTTTCTATCTATTCCTTATGATCGTATCAATCGGCATGCCTCAGGATCTTCTTTCGAAAGGCCCTGGAGTGCTCCGTCCTTCCAATCCTCGAATCAGTGGTTGGGTTGTCTATTGGAATAAAGAAAACAGTCTGGAAGCAGCGCTTGAATTTTCGAAGAAACTTGAAGAAATCTCCGTGTTCGCCGCCGATTTTAATGAGGATCAAGTCCTGGTTTATCCAGCGGCAATCCGCGCGCTCCAGGAATTAAAACAGAGCGAGGCTGTCCCTCGCCCCCGGCTGCTTCTGTCGGTGGTCAATGACGTTAAAACATCCGCTGGTTCTGTTTTAAAAAGCGCCAATCATATTCACACGATTCTTTCCTCCAGCAAAAAAAGAGCGGCCCATATCGATCAATTGGTGCAGTTGAGCGTTGAGACCGACGGAATTGAGATCGATTACGAATCCTTGTTCCTCAAGGACAGGGAAAATTTTTCTCTTTTCATCAGGGACCTTTCGGAGAAACTCCACCAGCAGGGCAAATGGCTGTCGGTCATCGTTGAACCCAAGACGGCCGACGTTTTAAAGGACAAAGAAGGGGCGATGGACTGGAACGCGCTGGGACGGTATGCCGACAGCATCAAAATTATGGCTTACCTTTACCATTATCCATCCGGAAAGCCGGGACCTTTGGCGCCGCCGGAATGGATTGGAAACATTGCCCGATTTGCTTTAACTCAGATCCCGCCCGAGAAATTGTCAATCGTATTAACCATGCAGGGGTGCGATTGGGGAAAGCCGGGACACGGCAAAGCATTGACCTACACAAAGGCGATGGATCTTCGGGAAAAGCATCAGGCCTCCCTCCAGCGAGACCCGCAGACCCTTTCACCTTATTTCACTTACACCGAAAATGACATTGACCATCAGGTTTGGTTCGAAGATGCGGAGAGTTTGAAAGAGAAAGTAAGACGGCTGCAAGAAAACGGAATTCAAAACATCGGTTTGTGGTATCTGGGCTCGGGTGACCCTGATTTCTTAAAAGCCATATGGGGTCAAATCTCCAGTATTCAAAATTAAAGGTTTTTTCTTTGTGGTCCTGTAACCTTGAGGATATGCGGAGTGTCAGAGTGTCAGATATGTGAAATTAAAAAATTACGGAGGTTTGTATGAGAAGCATCAATTTAATGACAGTTGAATGTCTTTTGATTCTTGTAACAGCTGGTTGCAACTACAATCCAATTGATCGTTTAACTGGAAAATCATCTCATGATGCTCAGAATTCTTCAGAGGCACAAATCAACCCCCCTCCAATTAACGCCAATTTTGAAATTTCCCTTGTGAGTACAAATGAAGATCGGGCTAGTACTCAGGGAGTATTTGGTTCAGGCCCTGGGTTTAAAAATAACTTATTCAATGATTTTCATTGGTCACTCAAACTAAAATTGGCACACGAAAAATATATTAAGTCTATTTTATTAACACATGCAGTTTCTGGCGAGGTATGGACCACCACCTCGATAAAGAGGACCTGTGAGAAGTTCCTTTATCCACTGGTTGTGCTTAAGGATGCCACGCAATTAAATAGTGAATACGATCAGCTGATGGGTCCGTTTAAGGGCGATGTAAAACTGGATTTGTTTGGTCAAATTGAAAGCAGATCATTTAGAGGAGGAGAGATCGTCATAACTTTTTCCGATCGGACCATTGCGAAAACTTCCATCCCTGAATCCGCTTTGGCAGTTATACCCTTAGAAAACCAAGTGCAAGTTTGCGCAGATTCCGACAATGGCGCCACTTATTCCGTGAAGGGAGAAGTTAATTACAGTTTAAACGGCGTGAATCGAGTTTTCTCCGACTACTGTCTAACCGAAAAAATTGTCGCTGAAGGTATGTGTGGAGGAAATGATGGGCCGCAAAACCAGCTTGTTCTTTCTCTCGGAACATGTGATGGACATTGCCAGGACGGCGCCTGTAAATAGAATAGGGGTCAAATCTCCAGTATTCAACATTAAGGACTTTTACTTTCTCTTTTTTCCTTGTAATATCCTCAAGCATCAATAAGAAATATCCCCCCGATAAATTAATTTCTTTTAAATCCCTCTAATTCTACCCCTCATGGAGAAAATCCATGGCACGACCACTTCGTATCGAATATGCGGGCGCCTTTTATCATGTCATGAATAGGGGCGCTGAACACAAGCCTATTTTCTTCGATTCGTTAGAAGACCGCGCGTTATTTCTGAAAACGCTGGGAGAAGCAGCGCACCTTTGGAAAATCCGTGTCCATGCCTATGCCTTAATGGAAAACCATTACCATCTCCTCATCGAAACTCCTCTTCCAAACTTGAGTCGCGCGCTGCGCCATTTGGATGGGATTTTCACCCAACGGCTGAATCGAAAGGTCGGACGTGACGGTTCGCTCTTTCGGGGGCGTTTCAAATCGATCCTCGTTGAAAAAGATTCCTATTTTCTGGAATTGGTTCGGTACATTCATTTGAACGCGGTCAAAGCTTTAAAGTATCCCCATCCCAGTGCAGATCCACATTGCAGTCATGGCTGTTACCTGGGAATAAAAAAATGCCCTCCTTGGCTGGTAACGGAAATGGCCCTCTCTTTTTTTGGGTCCGATAAAACCGAACGGGCCAAGCGTTTCGACGATTATGTTCGCGAGGGAATTCCAAACGAACTAGAAACAACACTGGCGCGTAAAAGATGGCCGGCTATTTTGGGTGTAAAAAGTTTTATCGATGACATACGTCACCGCTTCCGGCTGGGAGTCCCTCCGCATCAAGAGAAGCCCCAAGAAAGAGACTTGATGTTGGAAAAACGGCGCCCTCCAGAACAAGCGCTCAAGCGAGTAGCGGAAATTTTCGGGATAGAAGAAGACGATTTAATATGCCGAGGCGGTAAGAAACACAGTGACGCCAAACAAACGGCGATTTACGTGCTGCGTTACGCCTGTCATCTGAGCTATAGCCAGATAGGAAAATGTTTGGGGGGGATGGGGGATTCAGCTGTTCTGTATGGATTAAACCGATTGACCATGCGCCCAACGAGTTCGGAATTGCAGAAGGTCAAAGATGAGTTCGGATTGGATGAAGCAGACTGAATACTGGAGATTTGACCCCATTATTATTGGCACGTTGCCGTACACGTACCGCCATCCCAGTTCCAGGTAACGACGGGTTCGCAACTTGCTTTTAGATTCTTGTCGACCACAAACGTGGTCGCACAACGTCCGCTGTCGTAATCGTCTGGAGCACAGCGTTGGTGGCGATTGTCGTTTGAGACAATACACGCGAAACCCTGAAAAATGACGGTCTCACCGACCGCACGGTTCGGCACCGTAAGTTCGCCCTTGATGTTGCACGGATCCTTGAAAGCGCTCTTCGGCAACGTTTCGAGGGCAATAATGTTTTCGGATTCGGTGGGCGCACGCCGTGCTCCCGCTTTCAAGTCCGAGATATACCAACCTGCCGGGGGAACAGCATGGAACGTGAATTTCACTTTCACATCCCCTTGAGTTCGCTTTCCTGATTCCGGCCCAGATTGTTGGTCTTTTTGTTGTTCAGGCGCTGATTGCACCGCCGGCGCGTCCTGAGAGCCGTCCGTGAGGCGGCTTACTCCCTTACAAGCGGATAGAAATAGAATGAGGATAGAGAAAAGGGAAAGAGAAACGGGACCCAGCAACATCTTTTTTTTATTTTTCATAAAGCTTAATTCTCCTTATACGGGTTTTGGGTTTGTACGGATGAAGATCTTTAATTTAGACACCGTGGAGAGGCGCGGGTTACATATTGAATACTGGAGATTTGACCCCTTGGGGGTTACTCGACTGTAACGCTTTTGGCTAGGTTTCGGGGTTGGTCGACGTCGCATCCGCGGAGCACGGCCACATGGTAGGCCAGCAACTGCAAGGGGATGGTGGTGAGGAAAGGAGAGAGCCACTCATGCGTCTCCGGCACCCAAAGAACGTAATCCGATTTTTTTTCGACCTCCGTATCGTTTTCGTTGGCGACGGCAATCACGCATCCGCCCCGGGCTTTTACTTCTTGCATATTGGACAACATCTTTTCACGGATAAACGACCGTGTGACGATGGCGACAACAGGCATCTGTTTATCAACCAGCGCGATGGGCCCATGTTTCATTTCACCGGCGGAAAAACCTTCGGCATGGATGTAAGAGATTTCTTTTAGTTTTAAGGCTCCTTCCAAGGCCACTGGATAATTCAGGTGCCGTCCCAAATAAATAAAATTTTTCGACTGATAAATTTCCTGCGCCACTTTCTCGACGGCGCTCACCCTTTCCAGCATTTGCTGGATCAAAGCCGGTAAGCGGGTTAATTCTTTCAGCAATGATTTTGAATCTGATTCTGAAATGGCGCCACGCGACTGCGCCAAATAAAGGGAAAGGAGAAACAGGGCTGTGAGTTGCCCCGTGAAGGCCTTCGTCGAAGCCACGCCGATTTCCGGCCCGCATTGGGTAAAAAGTGAATAGGCGGCA
>CAZJOE010000086.1:0-7320 GCA_964547555.1 uncultured Elusimicrobia bacterium
GGGGGGGTGTTTTTTTGGTTCATCTCCATCACGAACGAATTCGTAAAAACTATTTTGAAATGGACGATTCGCGTGCCGTGGTGGAAAAAGAGCGCGCGTCGCTTGAGAAAGAAATTTTCTTTTACGAACAAAGAAAGCCGGATTTGATGCGGCATTCAACTCAGCGGCGTCAATTGGTCAATGCGGCGCGCTCGCTCGGATCTTGTCTGGACCCTTCCGATCTCCAAAATAAATTGATCGAGACGGCCCAAGCCATTTTCACCGGACAACGGGTCGAGATTTCAGTGGGACAAAACAATGATCCCGTAGATATGTTCGTGATCCGCAAATCCCAACCCGTGTTGGTTCCCACCAAAAGTTTTCAAGGACATCCTCTAATGGCGGTTCCCATTAAGGTTCAAGGCGCGGTGGCCGCTATTTTTCGGATCGGAGGCGATCCAGGGCCTGCCTTTTCACAGGATGATCTCCGCTTCTTGGATATTTTAGGAAGCCTCGCTTCCTTGGCGTTGGAAAATAGCGCCTTGTTTAAACAAATTGAAGAATCCGCCCTTCGCGACAATTTAACGGGTCTTTGGACCCACAAAGCTTTTCAAGAAAAATTGGATGCGGCTGTCCTGGAAGCAAGCCGCTATGGGTATACGCTGTCGCTTATTCTCAGTGATGTGGATCACTTCAAAGCGGTTAATGATGGCCACGGACATCAAGCGGGCGACGCTGTGCTGCAGGGCTTTTCTCATGTGTTGGTTCGTCACGCCCGGGAAGTCGATGTGGTGGCCCGTTATGGGGGAGAAGAGTTTGTGATTCTTCTTCTTCAAACACCTCATGATCAGGCCAAGCAGGTCGCAGAAGAATTGCGGGCGGACCTCGAGTCGCAACGTTTTTCTGTTGGATCCTCTGTTTTAAATATTACCGGGAGTTTTGGCGTCGCGACCTTTCCGCAAGATGCGACGAGCGCCCAACAATTAATTCGTGTGGCTGATGAAAGAATGTACGCGGCCAAAAAAGCCGGTCGCAATCAAGTGAAAGGGAAAGCAGCATGACAAATTTGGTCTTTGCCATCCCCCTCATGAGCCTTTTACCGTTGGGGGCGTCTCTCCTTAACCGGACCGCGGCGATGGCGGGAATGGGCCTTGCTTGGGCGGTTTTCGTGGGCGCCTTTATGATGGCCCCGGAGGCGACGGGAAAGATTTATATCGGAATGCAAACGCCGCTGTTCATTTTCCTTTCAGTCATGTCGCTCGTCCTATCTAAAAATAATTCAAAAGAAGAACAGGAACGACAAGCGGCGGAAGGAGACAAGCTTCTCCAGTATCTAAAAAAGAAACAAGCGGCCATCAAGCTGGAAGTTTCTGAAATAGAAAAAGAAGAAGCGCAGTCGCTCCAAATTTATGGTGTGGCCAAAAGTCTCGCGGAAGCGTTGTCATGGAAAGAAATGGCGCCGCGCTTAACATCCGGCATTCAGAAGATTTTTGGCGCTTATGAATTTTTACTCTACTCCTTTGACGAAAAACAAGAGTGGTCTCTTCTCCATCGCCGCGGCGGCTGGGCTGCTGAACCTCCCATCAATGGGACCATGCCAGAATCCGTCACTTTTTTCCATCCACCTCATTCCTCAGAAGTGGTTCCCGTTTTAACCATTCCCATTTATTCCGCCGCGCAAGATGGGTGGCACATGAAGGGTGCTTTATTCATGAAGTCTCCAATTGGGGAAAAGTCGGAAGAAGATTTACTTCAAACGGGTTTGGAATTTGGCGAGCAATTGGGAATGACACTCAACAAGGCCTTGCTCTTTTCCCAAATGGAAGAACATTCCCGTGTGGATGGTTTGACCGGCGTGCTGCGCCGGCAAGCGTTTATGGACCGGCTGAACGAGGAAATCAAACGCGCTCGCATGTTCAACTCACCTTTCAGCGTTCTCATGGTTGACATCGACCATTTCAAAGCCGTCAACGACGGCCACGGCCACGCCGCCGGCGACGCCGTCCTCAAGCGAGTGGGTGAAGTCTTAAAAGAATCCTTCTACGAAACCGACGTGGTCGGCCGCTACGGCGGAGAAGAATTCATCATCCTTCTTCCCAAGGCTGAGGTTGATGGCGTCCGCCGCAAAGCCGAATCTCTCCGTCAGAGAATCGAAAAAGAAGTCATTGCCTCAGGATTTGAACAACTAAAAATCACTGTTAGTATTGGCTTGGCCCATTGTCCCGGTCACGGGCGTGAAGCAGAAGAATTAATTGGCAAAGCGGATAAGGCGTTGTATAACGCGAAAGAATCAGGAAGGAATCAGGTCAGGGAGTTATAAAGCCAGAGCCCCGCAATTATGAACAATCCGATAACCGAACAATTTATAATCGAGGCTGCCCGTGTGGTCCTTCTTCTTCTGGAAAAAGGTAAGGCGGATGAAGCGTGGCAGAAAATTTCCAGCGTAGATAATCAAATGAAAAGTAATTCGCGGAAGTTGGATCCGGATGTGGCCGCACTTTGGATCCAAGTTGGAATAGCCGCAAGCCAACCATCTTCCTCGCGCTATTTTGACGATGTAAAAGACGAGTTGAATCGCGTAACTTTTGATTATTCTGATAAAGGTGAGAAAGGTACAACTTGAGTAGACATCCCACCCTGCATGTACAATAATTTTGCTCTGGCCTAGCGGTGAGTAGGATATGATCGCAGAGACCAAGAATAGGGGGGCGACATCTATGAGTTGGGCAACATTCGGTAAAGTGGTTCTATTGATTGTAATTTTCGCGTTGGTGAATACAGTTGTGAAATGCATGCATGACGCGAAATGCATGGGTTGCAAAACGTCGGCTCCGGCGGTTGCTGTTCAGTAACGGAGCGATTGATTTACTGAAAAGCCGGACGTGGGGTTAAACCTGCGTTCGGCTTTTATGTGCGGAGGGAGCGCTTGGGTTTTGAGTTGGTTAGTGTGTAGAAGTGATAACCGAGTTTGAGTATTTTCCACACCCAAGCGGCTTTGAAAAGAGAAAAAATTGTACTGCTTTTGAAAGTTGCCCCGGCCACTTTGCCGACTTTTCCGACAATCTTTCCCACCGCGATCAGAGAAACAATCCCGGCCAAAACGGTTTTCTTGTTCTCCATAATAAATTTTAGGGGATTCAGGATTTCGCGAGACGTGCTGAGGAATTGGTCGGTCGAGTCCTCGAGTTTTCTTTTTTTTTGTTCCATGTCTTGCTCGAGTTCAGAAATATTTAAATGGGGGAAAATCATGATTTGAGCTTCCTCAGCCAATTGAGGGCTTTGTAAGAAAGAAGCAAGGCAAAAATCGTATAAAGAAGACCGAGAATCCCGACGGCCCAAAGGCTGTTTCCGAGCAGTTTGGTGAGGGCGAGTCCCATTCCCACATTAAATAGGACGAAGGCAGCAAAACCCAAAACACAGGCGAAAAGAATTTGAACAGTGAAGAGAACGGCGGAAAGAGCGAGGGATGTAAACCGGGCTTGTTGAAGAGAGAGGACGCTGTTCAAGTATTCGCTTCCGTCGCGAAGCAGGCTTTTTAGCTGATCGATGAGGCTTCCTTGTGGGGTTTCTTCCATAATAAGGAGGATACAACGAAAACCGGTGGGATGCTAGGCGCGCGAACGTTTAAGTTTTATACTCGTAACACAGTAAGAATAAGATGCAAATTAACAATAAAAAAAAGGAGGAGTATTAACTCAATGAGGTCATTTAAATTTTTGTCTATAGCGGGTAGTTTGGCACTGTGTCTGGCGGTGATGGCTTCAGCAGACGTTAAGAAAAGCGAAAAAATGTCATCCACAAAAGGTCCTGGCACCTATGCCGTATTTGATACCAACCTCGGTTCTTTCACCATTAAATTGTTCCCCGAAGACGCTCCCAAAACCGTCGAGAATTTCGTCGGATTGGCCGAAGGGACCAAAGAATTTAAGGATCCCAAAACGGGCAAACCCGTCAAACGAGCTCTTTATAATGGTTTGGTTTTCCACCGCGTCATTCCTGATTTCATGATTCAAGGCGGAGATCCCCTCGGAAACGGGACCGGCGGCCCCGGTTACCAATTCGAAGATGAATTTAAACCAGGACGTGGTTTCGACAAACCCGGTATTTTGGCTATGGCCAATGCCGGTCCCGGCACCAATGGAAGCCAATTCTTTGTCACAGTGGCGGCCACTCCTTGGCTCAACAATCATCACACCATCTTCGGCGAGGTGGTCGACGGTTATCCCATCGTTGAAAAAATAAGCAAGGTAGAAGCAACTCCTGGGAACAATCGGCCTGTCAGCGCGGTTACAATCAAAACAGTGAAGATAGAAAGGGTTAAATGACCCATCTTAAGGAGATTGAATTATGAGTCTTGTTCAAAAAAGTGCCCCGGACTTTAAAGGTCCCGCGGTTGTGGGCCATGAGTTTAGAGATATTTCGCTTGCCACCTATAAGGGGAAGTGGATTGTCCTTTTCTTTTACCCGCTCGACTTCACCTTTGTTTGTCCAACAGAAATCATTGATTTCTCGGAAAATGTAGAGGCGTTTAAGAAATTGAATGCCGAAGTCGTGGGTTGTTCAGTGGACAGCCATTACACCCACCTCGCCTGGATCAATACTCCCCGGAAAGAAGGCGGACTCGGGGACATCAAATATCCTCTCCTCTCAGACCTGAATAAAACCGTTGCTCAAAATTATGGCGTGCTCAATGACGGCGGCGTCGCTCTTCGAGGTCTTTTCATCATTAACCCCAAAGGTCAAATCGTTTATGAAGTGGTTCATGATTTGGCTGTCGGTCGTAATCCGGAAGAAATTCTCCGGGTCCTTGAAGCCTTCCAACTCGTGGAGAAAACCGGCGAAGTATGCCCCTCGAGCTGGAAACCAGGTTCCAAGACTATGAAAGCCGATCCCCAAGGGTCAAAAGAGTATTTCTCAGCGGCTCCGGCAGGAAAAAACTAAGTGATTCGAAATTTTTTAGGAGGTGACATCATGATCGGTCCAAAAAGTCCTTGCGGTTGCTAAAGTAACTTAGCGTCGCAGTAATTTAATTAAGACAGGCTGTTCACTTCGGTGAACGGCCTGTCTTATTTGGGGGAAAGACTATTTGCCGGTGCGAATTTTTGTGATGGTTTTGACGAGGACGTTCAGTTTCTCGATGGCTGTTTCAGTTTTAAGGGATTTAAGGCCAGAGTCGGTGGAGAACCAAAGGTGTTGTGGAGAGACGGCTTTAAGCGCGGCCTTGGCACGGTCGCCAATTTCTCGAGGTGTTTCAACTTTGTCGGAATTGGAATCAATGAGGCCCAGTGTCACATCTTTTGCTGTGGGGTTTTTCTTAAGGCTTTTGAGAATGGACATGTTGGAATTAGCGGCTTCAAAGGAAAAGTTGTCGACGTTCAGTTTCTCGATCTTGGGCCAAAGGGGGGCGGGATCTCCATAAGCGTGGTGAAGAACAAAGTAGGGCTTTTGGTTTTTGATTAAGTCTTTATAAAGATCGGCAATCAAAGGGAGATCTTCCGGATGGGACGTCAGTCCGGGTTCATCGATTTGAATGATTTTGGCCCCCGCCTCGGTGAGGGCTGTGATTTCTTTTCTAATAATAGCGGAAAGGTCAGCAAGGATATCTTCTCTTGATGAATAGAACTCGTTAAAGGAAAAATCCATCAAAGAATAAGGACCGGTGATAACGGCTTTTAAGGGACTGTGCGTGGCGCGCTGAGTCATTTGCCAGGATTCGACGATGAGGGGTCCTTTCCACGCGAGCTTTCCTTTGATGACGGGTTTTCGGTAGTAGCGGTTCCCTTCGAGCCGGATCCGGCCTCCTTTTTCAAATCCTTCTATTTTTTCAGCGAAGTATCCGATGGGGTTTCCGCGTTCCATTTCTCCGTCGACGAAGATGTTGAGGCCGACCCGGGATTGTTCACGTAACCAAATTTCCGTGGCGATGCGTTCTTTGCGGACCAGCTCGGTGGGTTGCAAAACGCCTTGGGCGACTTTGTATCTCATCTCGGTGAGTTCCGCTGTTTTGGGGAAACTGCCCGAGGTGGTGACAGGAAGAAAGGGAATTTGAATCCCGAGCGCGGCCAATTTTTTTCGTCCCGGAGTAAGCGGCGTTGATTTCATCCGACCGATTCCGCCCGGACCGTGTTGTTTTGGAGTTCCTGTTTTAATTTGGCCAGAAGTTTTAGTTTTGCGAACGCTTGTTCCCGAGGGAGAAATTCGAGACCGCAAGACGGTGTCAAATAGCACCGGTCCGAGGTGGCTTTGTCGAGCCAGTTATTGATGAGGTTTAGCAAGGGGTCGATGGCTTCCATTCGAGTGTTGCGGGCATTGACGCATCCGAGGCCAATGTCTTTGGCGGGGTTACCTTGAATAAGTTTTTCAAATATTTTTTTACCGTCGAGAGTGAGGTCCAGGTTAAGGGAATCGACGGGGAGAGTGAGGAGTTGGGGCAACAAGGCCAAGGGAGAATTGAAATAGAAGGCCAGGTTCAAGCGCGCCGGTTTTACGCTCTTAATGAATTGGGTGACTGCTTTCTCGAACCATTTAAATTCAGCGGGATATAAAAGAAGAGAAGGCTCATCGATTTGAATGCTCGAAGCGCCTTTGGAAACCAACGCGGAAATTTCATCGGCCAAGACGTCCGTAAAGAATTGGATTCGAGCGGCCAATTTGTCAAAAGGTTTGATTGTGCTTTCCGTGTGTAAGGCCAAGGTCAGGGGGCCGGGAAGAACCATGCGAACGTTTTTCGTTGACAGGCCTCTTACATAGAGGAATTCGTCGACGAGGAAAGGAGTTTTCTTCTTGGGTTTGGACGTAATGACGGGAAGGCGGAAATAAAAATTGGTGTCGAAGTATCTTTTGATGCCGGTAATTTTAAAGCCGGTCATTTTGGAGCAGAGGTGCGAGATGGGGTCTTGCCAGTGAATGAGGCCGTCGGTGATTTCGTCCATTCCCGCTTGGACTTGTTCTTGGACCACTTCCTGAATAACAGATTGTTCGACATCGCGCAGCGCGTGGGCGGAAATGTCCTTGTTAAGGAAGTGACTCATCCCCCGTCGATGGCGTTGCTGGTCTTTGCTTTCCCCGATGCGGGGATAACTTCCAATGTTGGCTGTTAAAATTTGGGTCATGGTTGGTAAGGGAGACCCATTGTAACCGAGCGAAGCTTGTTTGACAAGGCAAGGGTCGGATGTCAAAATCGACCCTCATGAAAGAGACTCAAATCAACATCGACGGAAAGAAGATCACGGGCGTGGAAGTCTCTCTTCCCGGGGCTCCTTTGGTGTTGGCCCATGGCCCGAACGGATTTGTGATGTGCGGTTATTTGAATGTTGAGGCGGCGGAGAAGCTTGGCGAGGC
>CAZJOE010000087.1:0-7253 GCA_964547555.1 uncultured Elusimicrobia bacterium
GGAGAAAATTATAGTCAGGGAAGGTTCGACCGAAAAATTGTTGCCGCAGCGAATCTATTTTTTGATCCACAACAACGATATCGAGATCAAGTCCGTTAGAAGGAGAATTGAATATTGGGAAAAAAACTGCCAACTGCCCTTCGCGATTCAAATGGATGGTAATACGAGGCATCCATTTATTATTGAATTCATCTAGGAGGAGTATTTCAAAGAAAGAGGGAAGCTTCCCAATCAGCTTATTCCAATAGATAACCATTTTGGATGATTGTCTCGGATAATTCTTTGGAGCAAATTCACTAACATTTATTAATGCTGTTTCAATCTGTTCCAATATTCTTTGGACTTTAACGGGGTGATTTGTCTGAACGCCGTCGGATAAAATGATGTTCAAATCTCTAAAACGCCCCCGAACTCTTTGCAGAACAGAATTTAGTTCTGCTTGACCACTGATCAATACACGGGCAACATTTGCATTACTCGATCCCATTTGATTTATCGATGGTGATGAAATTTGGGAAATAATTCCCTGTCGATTGGTCCAACTAATTGTTGATGTTAGATCAGCGGCGTTCAAGTTAAAGGTCAGCGTCATCATCCACAAACAAACTCCCCATGCGAACCGAACAAACCATGGAGTTGTGGAATGTGAAGGAATAAACCCATATGGGATTTTCAAAGATGGAAGGTTATCGATGAATTTATTGAGAAATTTATGGTAACCAGGATCGGTAATGATCACCCATAAAAGTCCAGCCAGGCCAGCGAACATGAAAAGAGAACTTTCAAATGACAGACCGGCGGCGAATAACACTGTCCCGCCGGGGAGGAAAAGCTTAGGCGGGTTGAGTTGTTGTCGTTGACGGGTTAATTTTTCTGCCTCTTCTTTGACTCGTGGATCTTGGTAAAGTTTTTGTAATTCTGTTTCGAGTTTCTTTTTTTCATTTTCAGCTTTAAAGCGCTCGGCGAGTTTAAGAAGTGTTTTTAAATTAATGGCCTTGTCTACTTTGTCATCAAAGGAAACTTCGGGATAAAAAGAAAAAGCATCTGTAAGCATGAGAAGTTGCTCTTTTGCTAATTCCGGATCACTGTTGACCACTTGAAGGAGTGAGCTCAATAGCTTTAGGAGAAGATATCGAGGTTCAGGAGTTTCTTTTTCCTTAAGACGACCTATTCCATTTTCATCCCAAATACTTCGGTTATATGTTTGTTCTTCAATTGGCTCGGGTTCACGAAATCCATCCTGAGACAAATCATTTATATTGGTTTGATACGGAATGCTTGGGCTTTCTTGTTTTGTGTTGTTTGGGTAAATAAAAAGCAACAACAGCGGGAAGAAAACCATCAGCCCGGCAAGAATCCATCCCGTTTTTTTCCCTGACATGGGTTGAGTTCCCGGTTTCTTAGGCCATAAGTCGATCAACACCATGCAAATAACCGCTACCACACCTCCGATCAAAATTGCTTGCGGATTGTTCCAGGTCATGCCAAAAGACGGAACAAATAACCCAGATGAAAAAAGATTGGAATAAGCTGGACCTTTGTTCACGCCGGTTGCTTGGGCAAGTGAGCCCCTCAGTTCTTCCGCCGTTGTTTCGGCCATTACCATTTGGTGACCCACTGCTGGAAATTGGTTGCCTGGAAAACGGGTTTGGGCACCAATCCCGATCGACACCGGATTAATGAAAAGCTTTTCACCAGAAAATATTTTTTCAAGCGGACTTTTATCGCGTTCGAAGATTGAAAGGTACGATACCTCGGCCTGCCCACCGCCTTGGCGAAGGTGGGTGATCTTTGGAGAAACGACGACGTATGAAATCTTTTGTCGTTTCAGTTGGTCGGCGATGTCCGGTGTGTGGAATCCCCCTGCGATCAAAATCTTCGAACCCGATGGTTGCTTAAGCAGGTTCTCCGTCATCTTTTGGCTGCGGATCTCGGCTTTGGTGTAAAACTTCTCGTATGCCGTAAGATCGATCTGTTTGGCGGAATTTTTATAAGTGGCCCATTCTTGGGGGGTGAGTTCGAATGCCAAAAGCTTTCGGCTGAGGCTAATGGCATCGCTGGTTTCAAGCAGTCGCCTTTCTTCCGGACTCTTTGCCAGCGCTTGGGCAATTTGTTGTTCTTGCGCTTTCAGGCTTTCGAACAAGCGTTGGACTTTAATGCCGTCCGCCAAAAGCACGTAGCGGATGTAATCGTCGAAGGCGGGTGTCTTTCGCAGGGAGACTCCTTTTTCCTCACACAACTTTTTGAGGTCTTGGTAATAGGTTCCGAAACTGATTCCCCCCGTCCGATAGGCAAGGCTCAGGGATAAAAGATTGGAGAGCTCCTTCTCGTTGAGGCGGGTGGCCAATTTTTCTAGAACCACCTTCCTTTCTCGGTCGACCCGTTTGAAGTCCAGGCTCGACTCCATATCGTAGGCTGCGAGGAATTGCTCAAAGACTGGATCCTCGATAGAAACATTCGAGGATGACGACAAAAACTTAACGTAAGCTCCGAGATTCAAATCTCCTTTGTGATGAGCGGCGCGCGCCGCGTCAAAGGCGCGGGCTTCGGGAGATAGGATCTTTTCTTTTTCTGCTTTTAGATTTTGCTCAATTGAATCCAACAACTGGATGGTGGCTTTCTGTGTCCGCCGGGTTGAAAGATAGGCTTGCACGTTCTCTTCGTAGTGCTGGGGGTCGTCCACGCCGATAAAAAGCGGGGGCTCAGCTTTGCTCGCGATGCCGACATAGGAAGGCGCTCCGATTCGGTTGGCTTGGAGGAACGACTTACTGACTTTCTCTCGGAGGGCGGTGTCAGGCTGTTTGCGGAAGGGCCGAAAATCAAAGGGGACGAATGCCCCTTCCACACCGATCATTCCGATTTGGTTTTTATCGATTAGTTCCTGGAGCAGAGAGGCAATGTTGGTTTGAGCTTCACTGTTTAAGTGGACGTCTTGAATGAGAGCCACCGGTGAAATGGCTTGATTGCCGGAATCATAGACATCCTGCACAGAGCCGTAATTCACCGGAATGGAATCGACAAGAGATTTGAGTTTCGGCGAAAGATGAGTAGAGATGGAAGGCAAAACCTTATTAACGGCGGGAAGAGAATTAAATAGGCGCTCTTTCCAAATATTGGATTCGGCCAAAGATCCCAGCGCGGTTTGAGCGGTTAAGACGGCCGCCAACTGAAGACAAACGATTCTCGTGAAGAGAGGAAATTTCATCCTTATAATTTAAGAATACGGTCTTAAATCCGCATTAAATTGACGTAAATTTCTCGTAACAACCGGAGTGTTCCACCCCCCTAAAAACGGGCCTAAATGACGAGATATTTCAGCCCTCTCTAAAATAACCAGAGACATTCGACCTAAGAAATGGCAGGATTCCCCCATTGCTGCCTCGGATTTACCCAGGGCAGCTGTTTCACTCCCCAGGAGGGACACTTGTTATGACTAAGTTATTCGTTGGAGGACTTCCGTTTGACGTCACGGAGGATCAGTTGCATGAGATGTTTGTTGCATTGGGTCAAGTTACCAGTGCGAAATTAATTACGGACCGTGACACCGGCCGATCGAAAGGATTCGGCTTTGTCGAGATGGCAAACGACGCGGAAGCCCAAGCGGCGATTACGAAATTAAATGGTACCCAAGTGGGTGGCCGTTCAATTGCTGTGAACGTAGCAAGACCCATGGAACCACGTGGCGATCGAGGCGGAGGTGGTGGTGGCGGTGGTGGCGGCGGTCGTCGCTTCGGCGGCGGTGGTGGTGGTGGAGGCGGTGGCGGTGGAGGAAAAGGCGGCGGTTTCAAACGCTGGTAATCTTCTTCAAGCCTTAAACTTTAAAAGAAAACCCTCGTTCGCTTCGGCGAACGGGGGTTTTTTATTAGGCGGCGGAGAGCACCTGCCGCATGATGCGGCCGATGTCTTTTAAGTAAAGCCGGTCGGCTTCCGGCAGAAGTTTAAGTAAAGATTCCACATTCTTGGCCGGGCCGTTGTAATTGATGCCATCTCCGAGAATGAAAAGCGCATCCTCAAAATTCGAAATTCCCAAGGGTTGGGTTTGAACCAAACCAGGGTCAAACTCCGATCCGCGAAGACCGACACCCGTCTCATTTCCCCTTTCATATCCACGAACCGTGACGACGGAGCGGCCGGCGATTTTATTGATAGATGTCGCAATAGCGGCGAAATAACTCACCATCTCGTTTTCAACCACCAACTGCGTCAACTGGTACACTCCGGTCCTTCGGATCGCACCGATGATGAGTTCAGAATCTATCTTTCCCTTCAGAATGTAAATTCTCGGCTTGTTGTTCGAAAGAAATTCCGCCAATTCCCCCTTATCAACGGTTGAGTATCCTATGGCCTCCAAAACAACACCAATAAGCGCATTGTCCGTCACCTCTTCAGGTTTTAATCGGCCTGCCAATTCCTTTCGAAGCAAGTCGATAAACATTGGATTTTTGGACCAGCGGTCCCATTGCTGAAGGAAAGGTGTCCTCGCAGCGGACAAAGGATCGGAAACATTTAAATCAACCAAACCCTGTACTCGAGCGACCGCATCTCCTGTCTTATTTTTTGAAATAGAAAGAAGAATTGAGACCAATGTTTGGGCGCCTTCTTTTATGGTTTCCTTATCATTGTGCCATGGCTCACTAGGTTCCAGCGTTGGATCCGGAGAATTCAGGAAATTTTTCATCCATTCAGAAATTTTATTTTCGTCATCTGACCCGAGCGTTCCTTTAGCCGTGTTGGTGAAAATCTCGATTTCATGGGGCTTCAGCGCGGCGGGAGTGACAACTCTGGAATAAATTGCATCTATTCGCTCTTCTTCAGTGGAAGGGCCGAGGGCAGGATCATAAATTTCGCTTAGCAAGTAATAGCGATTTTTATCTCCATCCGTTTTGCTCCACGCAGATAAGATTGAGAAGTGAACGTAAAGCGGACGATCTAAAGCAGCCGCCTGCTTTGAAATGTAAAAAACTTCCGCCATGGTGGCGTCCATTTCCGGTTGGAGAAGATGACGATACGTTCTTTCCACATATTTTCTAAGCGACGTTTCTTTTTGGTCAAGCACCCGTGAAACTGTATTGGTTGGAAATCTTGCCGCCAAAGCGAGGCCAAAAATCTTCCTATCCCTAAATTTCGGCATCACGCGAAAAACAGCGTTAAGAAGCATCACTTCCAATTGTTTGATCGATGCCCTTCGCACATCGCTTCCGTTCAAATAAATTTCATTGTTAATAAAGGCACCGAACAAATCTTCACCAACTCCACCTTTCAAAGCGACTTTGATCGCGTTTGTTTTTTTGAGATCGCTAAAAGTTTGAAAGAGATCCTTCCTGTGCTCGAGAGGAATCCACCCCACCTGCATGTTCGCTGTGAGATTGGTGACCGCTTGTTGAACCTTCGATTCTAGCTCCGGATCCGTGGATCGAATTTCAGGAAGGGTGACAGCTTTTGCAGGTGGAGGGGCCGGCGCCACCGGCGGCGTTTTAATTTGAGCTTGTCCCCAGACGGCAGTAAGAAGAAGCGAAAATAAACCCAATAGGACCGATCCGAGGCCAGAGGCACGTGCGGAGGAAGTGAGGCCAACTCTGTCGAAAATTTCCCCTTTTTCGATAACCGACCAGTTAAAAATACCCGGACTGGATTTAATGTTTGCGGGGCTTATACCCATTGCCATTGGCGTGATTTTAATGAGGCCCAATGTATGCGCCAGTTCCAAATCTCTGGCGATCTGGACAGTTCTTAACTCTCCTTTATATTGATCGATGTTGTTAAGCCGGGTGAGGTCAATAACGCCCCAGGGCGTTTTGATGGCTGTTAATTCTTCAGACTCGGGGACGAGGGGTTTATGGTTGATAAGAAAAGAGAGTAAGTCGTCCCGAGTAAAGACATGCCTAAGGACGTTTTTTTCGACTGATTCCTCAATTTGCTTGAGCTTTGCGCGGATTGAATTTTCGGAATCGTCAGCAGAAATCATCTCTAATTTTTCTAGGCGTCCTTTAAGGTCCGCAAACTTTTCTTTGGTTTTATTTTTGTTGATTGCCGCCAAGGTCCAACCAAAGATCATTGCAAGAACGTTGTAGTTGAAGTGCGTAATGGCATTAAAGAGGTATCCAACGATGAGGAAAGCGGCTTTACCCCAAACTGAGGAGGTAGCAGGATCCATAAAGGAGAGTGGCAATAACATGGCAGCGGTAAAAACAAGACCAAGGAACGACAACCAAATTTTCTCGGGAGGGCTCCGGTCCCGATGGGCCAAACCGAAGAGAACCGCCATCACAATCGCAAGGGGTGCAACCACCAGCCAGCTGAGTCCAAAAGCAGAAGCCAGGAGCACTGGCAATTGAAAAACCGGTTCCCACCAGGGAGCGCCCAACAAGGGGTCACCTAGCGCGACCAATCGCCATTCTTTTGGAGACAAGTCCTCATGAGGCATCAACCTATTGGCTTTCAGAATGTATTTGTAAAAGATGGAGGCTGGCTGTTTCTCCAGGGCTTGTTCGATCGACATGAGGCGCTGCTGAAGTCCGGCGCGGTTAAAGCCGCCTTGATAGCCTTGATCCATCGCGTGAAGTATTGTCTCGATAAGATTTTTTGCTTCGATTAATTGCTGTCTAGGTTTACTGGCAAGCTGCGACATGTCGCGTCCACCGGTTTCTAACTTGCGGCCCAGGCGATCCATCACAACATTGTATTGTTCGATGGTAGGGGGCGTTAAATCCGCTTCGACTCTTTCGGAACGCTGTTTTGTTTGGAGGGCTTCAATGGAACCCTCCATTCTTTTAATGCGGTCTGTTAATAATTTGACAAGTGAGTTTTCCTTGCGCTCATTAAGTTTGGTCATTTGCTTTTTGGCTTTGGCAATGGTTTCGAGAGCTAATTCACCAAATCCACTTGAAATGGCCCTTTGGGCATAATTCAATGTTTGTTCGATTTCAAAGAACGCTTGTTGTTCTGAGGGTCTAAAAAGTTCTGTCTTAGGCTTGGTAAAAGGGGTTTCTCTTTTGCCGTGTTCAATAACGACGGCTGTGATGTCATCATCTTTATGACGATCGTGTTCTTTGTCGGCAGCCCGTTGCCGGGAAAGTGTTACGAGCAATTCGGCCATTTGTTGCGGTGTTTCTACGCCTTGTGAGGCGCGAGCGATTTCTCGATCCATTAGATTATCGTGAACACCATCTGAGGTCAGAATGAGGCGTGAGCCAACCAGCAGACCACAGGAGCGTCCCGCCTCCCGTGGTCTGCTTTTTTATTGGAGTCATCAT
>CAZJOE010000088.1:0-7248 GCA_964547555.1 uncultured Elusimicrobia bacterium
ATTCAGAAAATATTTTCGACGGCCCGCGCCTTGTCCATCGGTCCCGTGACGACAGCCGCGCTACGCCGCAAAGGAATTAAAAAAATAACGGAGGCCAAAACGGCCACCTCGGAAGGCATGGTCCATGAAATCTCGTAGAGAACCCCCGTTGTCCGCTTTGGCCGATGTCGTTAAGCGCGCTCTTTTGGCTGGAGGGAAAATTGTCAGTGAAGGCGCCAAGCATAAAAGAAATGTTTCTTTTAAAACGCCGCTCAGTCCGGTGACGCAGATCGATTTGGCTTCAGAAAAAGCGATCGTGTCGATCATTAAAGATAAATTCCCCCAGCATGGTTTTTTAGCAGAAGAGATGGCTCATTATGACCGGACGGCGGTTCGCTCTCGTATTTCCGATGAGTACAGGTGGATCATCGATCCCTTGGATGGCACCGTCAATTTTATTCACCGGATTCCTCAGTCGTGTGTTTCTATCGCCGTTGAAAAGAAAGGGCTGATTTTAGCAGGGGGCATTTTTGATCCGTATCGGAACGAATTATTTTTGGCGGTTCGAGGAAAAGGGGCCACCATGAACGGAAAGAAAATAGGCGTTTCCAAGGAAAAAAATCTTCGCCGAGCTTTGGTCATCACCGGATTCCCCTATGACCGGGCCGATAACGCTGACCATTATTTGGCTTATTTAAAACCCTTCTTAAAAAATTGCGCTGATCTCAGGCGATTTGGGGCGGCCGCGCTGGACTTGGCCTGGATCGCTTGCGGCCGCGCCGAAGCTTTTATCGAATACAAACTGAGTCCGTGGGATGTGGTGGCGGGTTCGCTTTTGGTGGAAGAGGCGGGAGGAAAAATAACCGATTTTAAAAATAAACCTCTCAATATTGATAATCCGTATTCAACCTTTGCGTCAAACGGCCTGCTCCATCGATCAATGGCGCGGCTTCTTACCTAATGACCTTCTTCCTTTCTTAACCGCATCTTAAGGTAATTTTAAGGGAGGATTTGGCACAATTACTTTACTAACACACAGCGTTTTTACAGCTTTTAGGGGTCAGATTTGGTTAGGGGTCTGGCCCCTATTTTTTGGTTCGACTTCGCTCACCACGAGTTACTTCAGTATTTCCTCTTTCTTGAACCACAGGTTTACTTCCACTTCCGCTTCTTCCGGGTTTGCCGAAGCATGGACCACATTTTCAAATACTCCCGCGGTCGTGATCCGTCCAAACATTCCTCGAATCGTTCTGGGGTCGGCTTTTTCAGGATTGGTGTTGCCGGCCAGGTCGCGAATGGTTTGGATGGCGCCTTCTCCTTGATAAACCAAGGCCATGACGGGGGTCAGCGGGTTGCCATGTAATTTTCCGGTGATGTACTCAATCAATTGCGGATAGAAATCTTTTCCTTTATGGGCGACGTAATGGGTTTCAGCCAGTTTTTGGTCCACGAGGCGAAGCTGGGCGGCCACGAGGCTCAGTTTGGATTCTTGAAGTTTGGTGAGAACCGGGCCGATGAGTGATCTTTTAACGGCGTCCGGTTTAATTAAAACGAGTGTGCGTTGCAGTGACATGTTCCCTCCCAGGAATTTTTTAGAGGAGGGATCTTAGCAGTTTGTTATTGGTTCTTTCGACTCAATTTTGGGGGCGGGTTTAATTTTTCCTTCGAATTTCTGCGGCACGGGCCCTTGATAATAATTGTAGACCCTTTGAAGAATGCTCAATTGTTGCGAGGTCGGTTCATCCACTTGGCAAGTCGTTAGAAGGTCATCCAGCGTGGACGCGTTCAATTCGATCAGGTCCTCGGCATTAAGAATATCCAGATTTTCCGCCATGTGAATTTGAAGGAAATCGGAGATTTTAATTTTGAATAAAGCCGCAGAGCATTTGGAGTCAAAGTGTCCGCCCGATTCCCGTTTAATGATGGCGAGCGCGTCCGATACGGGCATGGCGGTCCTGTAATGGCGGCGAGAGGTAATGGCATCCAATACATCAGCGACCGCCAAGATACGGGCCAAAAGGGGAATCTCTTCTCCTTTAAGTCCGCGGGGATAACCTTGCCCGTCAAACCGCTCATGATGACTGGACGCAATGAGGGCCACATCAGCGAGGTTGTTCCTAAACTTAAAGCGAGACAAAAGCGTGTAGGTCCCGTGCGCGTGCGTTTGGATTTCCTGATATTCCTCAGCGGTCAATGATCCTTTTTTGCAAAGGATCTGTTCCTTAATTTCAATCTTTCCCAAATCATGCATGAGGCCTGAATACCGCAATTTTTCAATGTCGTTATCGCCCAGTCCCATCATTTTTCCGATTTCGATCGCATATTGAGTGACTCGGAACGAATGGCTACTGGTCAGGTGGTCTCGCTGATCGATGGCAATCGACAATACTTCCAACGTCGATTCAAAATTCTTTTTCACTTCTTCATAGAAGATGCGGGTAACACGATAAGACTCGGCCACTTGCTTGGTGCGTTCTTTAACCTTGGCTTCCAATTGTCCATTCCATTCATGGAGGGCCGATGCCATCGCTTTATTTTCTTCCAATAAGCGTTGATATTCGATGGCCTGGTTAAGAAGTATTTTTACCTGTTCGATATTGGCGGGCTTCAGTAAATAGGCGGAGGCCCCTGCGTTGAGCGCGTCGATGGCGTAATCGGTTTCACTGTACCCTGTCATCATGATGACGGAAATGTCCGATTTTTTTTGTTTCAACCATTTAAGAACTTCGATCCCAGTGATGTCGGGCATTTTGATGTCCAAGAGGGCCACGGCGAAGTCATTTTGGTCCGCGGCTGAAATCGCCGCATGTCCACAGTCGGCCGCGATCACGTCGAAGCCGGATCTTTTTAAAATACTTTCCAGCGTGAGCCGCTGGCCTTTGTTGTCGTCAACGAGAAGGACTTTTTTGGTTGCCATTGTTTTCCTCCGAGCTTGATGGTCCGCGAAGGGGGAGCTTCACGGTGAAACAGGTGCCTTTTCCTAATTTACTTGTGACAATAATTTTTCCGCCATGCAGTTCAACGATGTTATTGCTGATGGCCAACCCCAGGCCGGTGCCCCGGGCCTTGGTCGTGAAGAGCGGCTCAAAAATCTTTTTTAAGTGTTGAGGATTAATACCGCTTCCTGTGTCTTCAAAAATAACGGCGACAGTTTCCTCGCCGGATTGTCCCTCCCCATCGCCTCCCACTTCCATTCTTGTTTTGATGGTCAAGGTTCCGCCGTTCGCCATCGCTTGAAAAGCATTGGTCATGATGTTGGAGAAAACTTGATTGAGCCGGTCCGGATCCACTGTGGCCGCCGGCAGCGTGATATCAAGATCCCAGATCAATGTGACGTTTTCAGGAACTTGAACAAGGCTCGGCAACCTTTCCAAAAATTCATTGAGCATGGTCCGACGGGGGATCAATTGAAACACGCGGGAAAAATCGAGGAGTTCTTCTATGGTTCGGACGGCCCCATCGACTTCATCCTCCGCCAATTTAATAATTACTTTTACCTGCGGATCATTTTCGACGACAGAGGTATTGATGACGGCGTTTTTGATGTAGTAAATGGCGTTTCGAATGGCGCCCAGCGGATTTTTAATTTCATGCGCGACGCCGGCGGCCAATCGCCCGATGCTCGATAAGCGCTCGCTGCGTAACAGTTGGTCCTGAAGATCTTTTTCTTTGAGTTCCGCAGTTTTAAGGTCGGTGATGTCTCTCATCACGTTTTGAACCACTTTTTGTCCGCCGAAATTAAGAATTTTACTGGAGAGGGCCACAATAATTTCAGAGCCATCTTTGCGCACGAGGGGAATCTCCTCATCCGGCACATGCTCTCCCGAGAGCAGCGATTTGACCCGAGACATAAGACGGTGATGGTCCGTCGCCGGCTGCAAGTCAAAAATGTTCATGCGCAGGAGTTCGTCTTTTGTGAAACCCGTCAACTCTTCAAGCGCCACATTCACGTCTAAAAATATCCCGGTGTCAGGATCCATAATGCCAATGGCGCTGCTCGATTGTTCGAAAAGATTTTGATAACGGTCTTTGGTGAGTTTCAATTGCTCGCGCGTGTTCATGAGTTCCAGCGCGATGTTGTCTTCGTTGTACATCTCCAGAGCGATTTCAAATTCAGGCGGCCATGTTTCTTTTGGTTTACCAATAAACCGACATACGGAATCTTGTTTTGCCCCGCAGCGCACCTCGATGAAATAAATCGCTTGTCCGGTTTGTCCACTGATTTTTCCCGTTAAGTAACCAGCCATCAGCCAACATTGAGGTGATTTGGCCGTGCCCACATTGAACTCCGTGTATTGGGCCGCCTCGCAGGAATTATGGACTTCAAAAATGTATTCGGTTTTGTCTCCTTTGGCGGTCCGGTCGGTCAGTTCTCCAAACCCTTTGAAAAATTGTTTTTTGGAAGCTCCGTGAACTGTTTCAGAAAGTCCGCACGATACTCCCACGCGGGCCATCACTCCATGCGTTCGTTCTTCTCCGACCGTCCAGGACAGTTCCCGCCGCAACCGGCCGATGGCTTCACGGTCGAGAATAAGATCGACAGAAAGAAGAGGAGTGGAATTTTTTAATTCTAAAAACTCGGTTATTTTTTGAGCGGCCTTCATAGAGGAAGCAACAGGGCCACGACTGTTTCTTTCAAAACTGAGCCCGAGCGGTTGATATATTTTACGGAGTGATTGCGTGTGGTGTAGCCAATCAGCGGACAATCGCGCAGCGGCGATTCTTCCAGACGGAAAAGCGTTTGCATGTCATGCACGGCTTTGGATCCCATCGGGAAATCGAAAAAAAGAAATCCGGCCGCCGGCGCTGAGTCCATTTGGGACTGGGCTTCGCGGATCGCCGATTTAACAGCCTCGCGAAAGATGGCGGGATTTCGGTCAAAAGCTTCAATCGTAACTGTTCCAATGCCTACGGGGCTTACCGACAAGCATTCCATTCCCACCAAACCTTTTTGAACCACTTGATCGTTGCAAAGAATCGGAAGCGCGGGTTGGAGGGGGGGCGTGATTCCCACCACCCAGGAATCAAGTCCCGATTCAACTGACGCATGAGCGATCATTCGACTGTTGTCGGAAGGGGAAGAGTTGTCGATAATCAACGTTCCTCGGAATTCATACTGATGAAAAATATTTCCGCGTTGATGGCGGTATTGGCTGTTGAGGGAAGAAAAGGCGGCGTTATGCGCGTTTCCTTGGAGATCAGCGGACGCGAGGGAGAAATGGAGAGTGTCGGATTGAACCAAAACAACCAATCCGCCTTCTTCTAAATAAAGATCGTTGGTAAAAACGTGATGCGAGGGAAACCCAATCAATCCTTTTTCACCTGTTACAAGCCGGACACCTTCGATAAAATCTTGAAAGTGGGAAGAAGCGGGGCCCAGGGCTAAGATAAGATCGAGATTGGAAGACGGTTGTTGAGCTTTCGCCATTTGCGCCGCTTCACGTCCCCGTTGAAATGCGTCTTTCTGGTTGGAGTGGCCGAATGTTAGGGTTGTTGATCGACTGAGGACGTTGTCCATATATTTACAATAGGATGGGCCGTTCCGAGGGGGGTTTCAAGGCTTTTGAGGTTGGATTCTTCCCTTGATTTTGATGCAATTCGCATCTAGATTTAAAGGGATTTTTTATGAATGCCACCAGTTCTGCCACCATCTTTATCGCTCTTGCCATCTTGGGAGGATTTTGGGCCCTCTTTAAGGTTTTCAAAAACCGCGAAGGGGGGCATACGTTATCCCTCGAAAACACGCAGAGAAAATTAGATTCTCAAACTTCGAAACTCCATATTTTGACTCGGGGCCTCCCGAATTTACATGCCCTCCTGGCCAACAATCATTCCTCCGAAGGATGGAAAGCTTTGTTTATCGATGAAGCCCGAGCTCTTATTAAGGCCGAAGGCGCCAGTTATTGGTCGTTTCAAGAAAGAGAACAAATTATTGAACTGGAGATCACGCGGGGATCTGAAATGAATTTAACAATCGGCTCCAAGGCTCCCCTGGAGGGAATTGATGTGGGAGAAGCGCTTCGAAAACGACAATGTTTTGTTTCAGGAAATGGGACGCTGGTATCACCCGTTTTAATTGAAGGCAATGTGGTGGGATGTTTTCGATTTGTTCGAAAACAAGATGATGACTTTAGTCCGGCGGATGAAGCCATTATCGATATGTTCACGAAACAATTGTCATTGGCCTTGGACAACCGCAGCATGATTGTAAACCGGGAAAAATTTTATCTCGAGCTGGTGCAAGCGCTGGCCGACACGTTGGACGCGCGAGACGCTTCCACGGAAGGCCATACCCGGCAGGCCCGGCTGTTGGCCCGAGGCATTGGAAAAGAAATGTCGCTGCCTGAAGAATTTATTTACTACTTGGAATTTGCGGCTCTCATGCATGACATCGGTAATATCGCTATCGACGAGCAGTTGCTTAAAAAACCCGGCAAGCTGACCGCGCAAGAATTCGATCTCATTAAAAAGCATCCCGAGTTTGGATATAAAATTCTCGCCCCCGTTTCGATTTTGGCGCCGGTCGCTCCTATGGTGCTTTACCATCAGGAGTGGTTTAATGGCAAAGGTTATCCGGAAGGTTTAAGGGGCGAAGAAATTCCGCTCGGAGCGCGCATCGTGGCGGTGTTGGATGCGTGGGGAGCGATGACATCGCACCGGCCTTGGCGCCCGGCCCTCAGCAAAGAAGAGGCCATGAACGAAATCAAGAAAGGAGCGGGGTCCCAATTTGATCCAAAGATCGTTGCATCATTCCTTGCCACCATCCAAAATCATTAATCTTTTTTTGGGGAGCTAAAGATGGCCGGTATTCTTTACATTGTGGCCACACCCATTGGTAATTTATCCGATATGACGTTGCGGGCGCTCGAGACCTTAAAATCTGTCGACATCATTGCTTGTGAAGACACGCGGCACACGGAAAAATTACTTACCCACCACGGCATTCGTAAACCGCTCATTCGTTATGATGAGCACACCCATGAAAAAATGAGCCGCGAAATTATTTCGATTTTATCGAGAGAGAAAAATGTGGCCTTGGTTTCAGACGCGGGGACGCCCGCCATCTCGGATCCCGGTTCAAGACTTGTAAAAGAGGCGGCGGGGCATTCGATTCGAGTGGTTCCCATTCCCGGTCCCTCGGCTGTTTTGGCCTCTTTGTCCGCCACCGGGCTGGGCGCCGGCGGTTTTGTGTTTTTGGGCTTCCTTCCGCGCCGGCCCGGTAAAGCCAAGCGCGCCTTGCAGGAGGGGCTGGGATTAGGTAAAACCGTG
>CAZJOE010000089.1:0-7233 GCA_964547555.1 uncultured Elusimicrobia bacterium
GTTCGAGCGCTGACGCCCGCATTGAATTAATCCCCGTCACGATTGAAGAAGGAAAAATCGCCTTTCCCGCCCAATTTACCGTCAATGAAGAGCGGGCTTCCAAAGCCGGTATCAATTTAGCGGACCACCTTCAGAAATATTCAGTCTCAGGCGAAGCCAATGGAAAAGTGTTCCTCCTTTTTTATAATGACGCGGCCGCACCGGATTGCGACCGCGATTACCTTATTCAACGCGTGAAACTCACGAAAGCGGAATTTGATCAGAGTGGAATGGAAACATCCCGGAAAGAACAGTATCTCGTTGAAGTCATGAAAATAAAAAATGGCCGGACGAAGAAACCGGATGAGCATCTTAAGTTGTATTCGGTCGGTGCCGCGGACCGGCGGCATTTGTCGGCGGAATATGAAATTGGGTGCGGCGAAATTCCGGGCAACGTGGAAGGCCAGGCTTGGCCGCGTGAACCCAACAAACTTTATTGGCTGGTCCAGGATTACGCTGACACGCCGGGCCATTACTTCAATGTGCGATTTTCAGATTCTGCGTCCTATCGATTTGAAATGGACCATGATGCGCGCGGCATCCTCAATGTTTCGATGCCTGCTTTTGTTTCCCGATGAAAAAAATAACGCTCGAAAATATTCTTCTCCTTACTATAGTGACGGCCGCTCTCATTTTTTCAGGAATCCACCCGAACGAACGAGTCACCTGGTTTCTGGAGATTTTTCCTGTCCTGATTGGAATCGCGCTGATGGCTGCCACTTATAAACGGTTCCAACTCACGCCCCTTCTTTATCGATTAATTTTCATCCATGCCCTGATTCTTATTGTTGGCGGTTATTACACCTACGCGAAAGTTCCGGCGGGATTTTGGATACAAGAGTACCTGGGCTTACAGCGAAACCCTTACGATCGGTTGGGACATTTTGTTCAAGGGTTTGTGCCGGCTATTTTGACGCGGGAAATTTTGATTCGCAATGGAGTGATTAAATCGAAAGCCTGGCTTTTCTTTATCGTAGCGAGTATTTGTCTGGCGTTTAGCGCCTGTTACGAATTTTTGGAATGGTGGACCGCTTTGATTGGCGGGGGATCCGCAGAAAGTTTCCTGGGTACACAGGGAGATGTGTGGGACACGCAATGGGACATGTTTTTGGCGTTGGTCGGCGCGGTGCTGGCGCAACTCTCTCTTAAAAAAATCCACGAAAAACAATTGGACACGGAATAAAGCCGCGCCCAGTCGCTTCCATCGCAAACTAACCCCAGCAAAATAATTCAAAAACCTTGTTGATATCTCTTATTATTAGTATATATTAATACCAAGTATTTTATAGTATTTATATATACCAATTAAAGGATCTATTAAAATGATTGATAATAAAGTTCTTTTGTGTTTTTCATGTCGAAAAGAGCTATCTGAAGCGGCAAATATATTCAATTACGGTCTGCATGAATTTTGCTTTAAAAAATGGTTTGGCCTTCAAGAACCGGAGGAGTTTAGCAGCATAGAAAGGCGCGATATTTCCTCCACGGGTCCCGAAAAAAATACCGCCTTGCATGCCAGCTGGAATGACAGTTTTTTTGTGGGAAAATTTAAAAAATATTCAGCGACGCTGGCGGGCGAGTCCTACATTCTCAAGGTGAAAGAAAATGAGGCGCCTGAATTACCCGATGTGGAATATCTATGTAATCAAGTGGCGCGGTCCGTTGGAGTGACCAATCCTGATTTTTATTTGATTAATTTTAACGGAACCCGCACATTTGTAACAAAAAATTTCATTAAGAAAGGCGTGAGCGTCACACTCGACCATCTATATCATTATTTGCCTGCGGGAGAAGAGTCTTATACCTGCGAGATTTTACTCTCTACGATTGCGGCTCAGACCAAACATCCGACCGATGCTGAAATGTTTGTGAAAACATGCCTGTTCGATTCACTGGTGGGCAATCACGATCGTCATGGACGAAACCTGGGATTGCTTCGGACTCCACGCGGATCATCCTTGGCCCCCATTTACGACAACACATCTTCATTGGGCTTGGAACAGGGCGAGATCTTAAAAGCCGATTGGAGTCCCCGAGGAAAAATCGCGACTCCAACAACTCGAAAACCAACCCCTCGCGATTACATCGCGGAGTTTACAAGGCTGGGCCATGAGAAAACTGTGGAAAATTTTGTGAACCATTTATCAATTCCGCGATTGACGAAGATCGTCAGCGACAGCACATGCAGCCCCTTAATGAAAGAGGCCATGACAATTTTAATAACGGCTCGCGTAAAAGAAATGGAGTCTGAACTTGGAAAAAAATCCCCATAAACTACATATCTATTTAGAAGGGCGGAAAAGACGGGCTTTCGTCGGTGTGTTGACGTATCAACCGGCGCTGGATTCGTATGATTTCACTTATAACGATACCTATTGGCATTCACGGTACGCTCTGCCTTTTGGACCCGAGCTGGGATTTGAGAAAAAAAGTCATCTCTCACCCAAAGGCCAATTGTTCCCCTCATTTGCTGATCGGATTCCCGACAGAGCCAACCCAGCTTATGCCGATTACTGCGCCTCGCAAGGAATTTCCGTTAATGAAAAAAATGTCATCATCCTTTTGGGAACGATCGGAAGACGGGGACCCTCTAATTTTGTTTTTGAACCCGTTTATAACGACGATGAGAATATAGTCAGCCAATGGAAGAACTTCAGGAAAAGCTTGGATCTCTCGTTCCAAGATGTGGCGGAAGCTTTTGACCTAAATTTGCTTAGTCTAAAAAAAATCGAAAATGGAACCAGCAAAGATCGCAACCTGCTGAAATTAATTTCGATTTTTCTTAATTTTAAAAACGTGGCCCTTCATCAATTAAAACGGACGGGTGGCCGGCTGCATCAAGAAAAAGTGATTCGGCTTTTCCGTTATTTTGAAGGAGAATAAAAATGAGCCGCGCCTTTACTAGAACTGGACCGCTGGAACAGCCGTCGCGCCTTCTGCTGCTTCGAAATAGGCGTCTTTCTTTTGGAATCCGAAAATCATCGCTGAGATGTTAGACGGAAAGCTTCGCACCAAAACGTTGTAGCTTCGAAGTGTTTCGTTATAACGCTGGCGTTCCACCGCGATCCGATTTTCCGTTCCGGACAGTTCATCTTGAAGGGCCATGAAGTTCTGATTGGATTTTAATTCTGGATATTTTTCCACAATCAACAACAACCGGGACAACGCGCCCCCCATTTGCTGGTTGGCTTCAATTTTCTGAGGGACCGTTTGGGCGCCGGCCAATTTCGCGCGAGCATCCGCCACGGCCACGAAAATTTCTTTCTCCTGTTTGGCGAACCCTTTAACAGTGTTGACCAAATTGGGAATCAAGTCATTGCGACGTTGCAACACGTTCTCCACCTGCGACCAGCTGGCCGTGACATTTTCATCCGCCGCCACCAAACGATTTCGTCCGCCCACCAAAGAACTTCCAATGACAAAGGCCAAGACGGCCACCACACCCAAAATAATTAAAAACTTTTTCATCGTATTTTCTCCTTTCCTTTGAAGTTATTTACAAAATCAATTACCGTTTCGATGTTCTTTATAAGCCGCGAAAAAAGTTCATCAGTATCCCCTGCCGGCCGTTTGTTTTCCCGTTGATCCAGAATTTGCTGGAGGGCCTCGACGTCAATATTTACATGTTTCTTTAATTGCGAAAAGGCTTCAGCCCGTTTTGCCGCAGGTTCCTCTCCGATGAGCCGAAGGGCCGCTTTAAACAGCACGGCAAAACTTGAAAATGATTTTTCTATCAACTCTTGCACGTCACGTGGCTTTCCTTCCACAGCTGTGTAACGCTGCCGCAGCTGAAGGAGTTTTCCACGCAATTCATATTCCAACTGATGCCTTAAATTCCCCGTATGAATTTCAAGGGCACCAAAAGGATCGCTTCCGTAAAGAATTTTCCGGGACGATTGAATATCGAGGAACTCGATCGGGAAAACGTCGCCGGCCTGGCGGATTAAGGCTTCCGAGAAAAGAAGAGGCGCGGGCTTTACCGAACCTAATTTTTTTAACGTATCCAAGTTGATCTCACCGACCACGACCAACACATTATAGTCGGAAATTTTTTTGGTCTGGTCGTCGGCCGCCGCCGAACCAAACAAAACAACGGATTTAAGATTGGACCCAAGCGCTTCCTTTAAACGGTCCGTTAATTCTTGAGACGTTTTCATTATCGCTCCTTAATTATTATTCAAATTTCACCAGCCACGGGAAGCGCCTCCGCCTCCGGACCCTCCACCGCCAAACCCACCGAACCCGCCGCCCCCAAATCCGCCGCCAGACCAACCTCCGCCCCGTCCGGTCCCTCTGATGAGAAACAGAAAAAGAAGCGGATGGCGAATCGCAAAATAGATAAGAAAGATGATAAGAATGAAGACGAAAACCATTTCACCTTTGGTGAGCGAACGCATTGGCGCTTGATCTTTGGGCAAGGGTTCCGCCGCCAGCGTAACGCCTTTGTCTCCGGCAATAATTTGTGCGATGGCCAGACCGCCATACATAATCCCGCGAGACATTTGGCCGTCGCGGAAAGCGGGAACGACATATTGGTCCAAGAGACGTCCCGCCTTGGCGTCCGGTAAAATTCCTTCCAGACCGTAACCCACTTCAATTCGCATCTTTCGTTCGTTGGGAGCGACGAGGAAAAGAATTCCGTTGTCTTGTCCCTTCTTCCCGATTTTCCATGCTTGAAAAAGACGGACGGCCGCATCCTCAATCACCCGTCCTTCCAATGAAGGGAGGGTCACAACAGCCACTTCAGCGCCGGTTTTCCTCTCCAAGTCGGTGAGAACCGCTTCTAATTGTTGGCGGTCTTGCGCTTCCATAACTCCCGCCTGATCGGTCACATATGCTTGAGGTGGGGCGGGGGTTTGAGCGTTCGAGATCGGCACCCATCCAAAAAAAAGGAGCGCCACTTTTAAAATTTTCATGAGAAAGCATTATACCCGCGTCGCCGATGTTTTGTTTGAAGTTTCGAGAAAACCGAAACCTTCCTATAACGCTGACTGCTGGAGTATTTCATCCAACAACAATGAGGGTGAAATTTTTTGCTTATTCTCCATTTCAAATATTCGCCACACCTTGGTGTTGCTATATGTTTCTATAGTCTTTTTTGCTAATTCTTTTGCCTTTTCATTCTTTCGAATCCGAATTAAATATTGAACTTCTGTTAACCGGTCCAAGAACATCTTATACCGAATATGATCATCCGACATTATAGTCAGTTCCATTTGCTGTGGGGATAAGAGTGCCGACTGAGTTTTGGCGGCTCCATTTATAGTTAGCGCCAAATAAGTTGAGGCAAGGAGAAAAAGGGAGGCTGCCATTAATGGATACAGGAGTTGCGGATAAATCATTTTCAGGATTTTTATTACTAAAAAAAATAAACCCGTTCCGAAAATCAGGATGATACAAGCCTTCCATATGATGGGAGGGAATTTGATGATTGTTGAGAAGAAAAAAAAGGGATTTTCAAAAAGATTGAGTTGGAGGCGAAGTAATTCCTGGCCCGTATAGAATTGTGCCAAGTTAAGTCGCCCAGCATCATAGTTAACGAACAACCCGATGGTCCAGAAAGCTGAAACCACATAGGATAAAACAATGAATCCTTTGACATTTCTATTTCGAATAACTGCCAAAGGGCAGGCCAAGCCAACAACAATTGGGACAAACGTTTCGGTTGAGTGACGAATACCAAATGAATAACTGTTCCACCAACAATCAATAAATCCATTTAGAATAAATTGCATAAAAAATCCAAACCCAATCAAACTGACAGCAAACTTATCCTTCAATTTAATCGCCGCAAGATATCCCAACATGGCCAAAAGAATTATGGGATTCCAGAAGAGGTGCCCATGAAATGATGAAAAAAGAATTTTAGCGTGTGAAAACTGAGTGAAATTTAAATTCTTTATGTTTGACGGGGAGAAAAGAGAACCATTCATTTTTTCCCAAATAAGAAACTGAGATGATGATAAAACCAAACACCCCAAACCAAAAAGTAATAAATACATGAAAACAGACCTTTTACTGTCTGATGTCTTGAGAGAACGATAGGTCGCTTTAAGAGGAATCAACATAAGCGGAGCATAAAGAATGTTTTTCGACCGAACTACCATCAAGAGTCCACAGCTGAGTCCCAGCAGTAGCCAATACACCTGTTTTGATTGAATGTCTTCATAGGAAAGACACAGCCAAATAAACAAAGCGACCGTAAAGGCACCGGCCCCATGTGCCATTGAAGCTCCATAAGTGCCATAGAAAAAGAAGGTGGTTCCAAAAATACTGGAAAGGACCACGCTGCTGGAATATCTCGAAGAAAACTGGAGTTTTTTAAGTATGTCGAAAGCAATAAAAACGGTTAATAAACAATAAAAAAAAGTCGCTGAATTAGTGAAGTAAAACATCGGATATGTACATATTGGTTCAAGGGGGATACTCCAGAGAGGCAAGAAAAAAAGACCAACTATAAAAAATGGCAACCATAAAATAGAAGTTCCGCAATTCCAAAAATTCGTCATCAGTCCCATGGGGGTCACTGAATGGATTCCAAAAGAAGAGCATGCGATCATTGTTTTGGAGAAATCAAGACTTTGATGAATAATGAGGGACGGAAGATAGGAAAAAAAACCGATGCCATCTCCCTCAAGATAATATCCATTTCCAAAACGGAAATAGATTAAGGTAATTAAACCGAGGTAAAAAAACGAAGAGTTGTTTTTAACAAATCGCATATATAAATTTCAATTTAGTAAATGAAAAGAAGTTTGACGACTTGGGGGCTCGGGGAGCGACCTAGTCTTTTTTAGCGAAGTCGGTGATGTCTTGGAACAGGATGGCGGTACCGAGTCGGGAGCCTTGAGGGTCTTTGACGGGGACGGCGGAATAGCCGATGACGCGTTCGCCTTTTTTCATAAGCAGGCGTAATTCACGACGGCGGATCGGTTCTTGAGAAGCAATCGCATCTTTGATAACGGACAAGAAGGGTGCGTATCCTCCCAAAAATTTGGACACCGGTTGTTGAACGAGCGCGCTTTCCGGTTCACTGATATCTAAAATTCGAAATCCGCTGGGATTTAATTTAAGCAGCTTCCCTTCCCCGTCCACGATGAGCATGCCGGCCGCGAGACTCATGGCCGTGGCGTCCAACAAAGCTTGAGTCCGCTTTAATTCTCCTACGAGTTTCACGTTTTCAAAAGCGATCCC
>CAZJOE010000090.1:0-7210 GCA_964547555.1 uncultured Elusimicrobia bacterium
TGGAACGGCACGTAACGCCACGGCTTGTTTTGGAGAGCGCGTATCTTGAACTAAGACAACTTGAGGAAAAATCATCCCAATGAAAAAATTCTATCTGACGACTCCCCTTTATTACGTGAACGACGTTCCGCACATCGGACACGCCTACACCACCATTGCCGCCGACGTTTTGGCCCGCTGGAAACGCCTGTCTGGAAAAGAAGTTTATTTTTTGACCGGAACGGACGAACACGGACAAAAGATCGAAGAAGCGGCCCAGAAAGCGGGGGAAGAAACACTGACTTACGTGAACCGCATTGCTGGTGAATTTAAAAAAACTTGGACGGTCCTCAATATTTCCAATGACGGCTTCATCCAAACTCACGAAGAACGGCACAAAAAAGTTGTCCAATCCGTTTTTGAAAAGTTGAAAGCCTCGGGAGACATCACCAAAGGAACCTATGAAGATTGGTACTGTCTTCATGACGAAAGTTATTTCACCGAAGCCGAATTGGTCAATAAGAAATGCCCCAGTTGTGGAAGAGACGTCCAGAAACTTAAAGAAGAAAGCTACTTTTTCAAACTTTCGAAATACGAAAAACCCCTTTTGGAATATTACGCGGCCCATCCTGAGTTCCTTTCGCCCTCAAGCCGCGCCAATGAAATCATTAACTTCGTCAAATCCGGCCTTCGTGATTTGTCCGTGTCACGAACACGAGTCAAATGGGGGATTCCTCTACCGTCCGATCCGGACCACACCGTTTACGTTTGGTTTGACGCTCTTCTAAATTATATTTCCGCCGTTCCGGCCGACCACTGGCCGGCGGACGTCCATTTGGTGGGGAAAGAAATTTTCAGATTTCACACGGTGATTTGGCCGGCGATGCTGATGGCGCTTCATCTACCCCTTCCTAAAAAAGTATTCGCTCATGGCTGGTGGACGGTCGAGGGAACCAAGATGTCCAAATCTTTGGGCAATGTCGTGGACCCCAAAAAAATGGCGGATGAATATGGAGTAGACGCGTTCCGGTATTTTCTTCTTCGCGAGGTTCCCTTTGGGGCGGACGGAGATTTTTCAGAAAAGTCTTTGCACGGGCGTTATAACGCCGAGTTGGCCAATAACCTTGGCAACTTGCTCCAGCGGACCACCACCCTCTTGCTTAAAAATTTTGACGGAAAAATTCCCGCCCTCGATAAAAAACTGGAATCGGTCGCGGGCCTACCGGAAATGATCAAAGAGATCGACGCGGCCTATGACAACTTGGCCTTTGGGGAAGTTCTAGAAAAAATTTATGGCCTTATGATCCGGACCAATAAATATATAGATGATAAAGCCCCTTGGAAATTGGGCGCGGATCAAAAAGAATTGTTGGGAGAAATTCTCGTGGAATGTTTAGCAGTGCTCCGCGTGCTGGCGGTGCTGCTCCATCCCGTCATGCCGGAGAAAACCCAGGCGATTTGGGAACGGCTGGGAGAGAAAACCATATTAAAGGAAGAGGGGAAAAAACTTCTGGCCGTCTGGGCCGGAGGAAACTTCCCTCCGTTCCAAGACGGCCAGACTTTGGTAAAGGGCGATCCCTTGTTTATGCGAAAAGGGGACCGCTGGAAATAATTTATTTCTTCTTTTTGGGTTTGCCTTCGTGGACCCCTTCCACTTCAAGCTGAATTTCCACTTCTTCACCCAACATCAAACCGCCGTTGTCGAGCACGCTGTTATAAACCATCCCAAAGTCCTTCCGGTTGATTTTTCCCGTCGCTGAAAAACCGCTGCGCGTGCCGCCCCAGGGGTCGGCAGCCACGCCCACATAGGTGACGTCCAAGGTCAACGGTTTGGTCACACCCAACAGGGTGAAGTCGCCCATCACCTGAAGTTTTCCTTCCCCTGCGGATTTGGCGCTGTTACTTTTGAAAGTCATCACGGGAAATTTCGTAACGTTAAAGAAGTCAGCTCCTCTTAAATGCTCGTCACGCTTATCGTTGTTGGTATCGACTGAAGCCGTTTCGATAACCGCGTTTACTTTTATCGCTTCCGGTTTCTTTTGGTCAAAATCGACGGTTCCGGAAAACTTGGCAAACTTTCCTCCGGTTTTTGCAACGAAGTGGCGGATTTTAAAACCCACATCGCTATGGACCGCATCAATGTTAAAAACGGTGGCGTGAGCCAAACCGCTTAAGCTTAAAGCCACCACTGCCAAACTCAATTTTAATATTAACTTCATTTTGAGACCTCCTCAGTTATTGTCAAATTACCGCGTGTTCTCAGCTAGAAACAACTCTACGGGGTTTAACTTTCATAGTTCTAGCAAAATGTTTCAGAAACTTCATCGCATTGTCACAGTCTTATCACAATCGGCAGGTACCCTTCGGGCATGCAAAACAGACGCAAACACACCAGATTCTCCGCCACAGCGTTTCTAAATCGGCCGGTTTTACTAAGCCCGCTTCCACCTTTTTTTGGACACCCGGTTAAAGGGAAGCTGATTGACCTTTCGGCCGGTGGGATGGCCATCCTTATAGATGAGATTATTCCTCAGGGCGCCAAATTAAATTTAACGGGCACCTTTCCGGATAAATTTAAAATTGAATGCCTCGTGGACGTTAAACGCGTCCTTCCTCGCAATTTGAAATATGTCCATGGGATCGAATTTTTAAACTTGCCGGCTTATACGATGGAAAAAATTGAAAAGATGTCGGCCGACTACGTCGACTGCGAAGCCCGCATTGCTTCTAAGGCAGCGGAAGTCTGCCACTCCGATTGCGCTTTTTACACGATGTGCAGCAAGCCTCAGAAAATTGACCCCGTCTTTGATCCCACCCTTGTTCTCGAGCTAGCCTTCAAAACGCTCGAAGATTCACGCCTCCACCAACCATCCGCTCTTTGATTTTGATATATAGGCCAAGTTGTAGAAATTTTTCTTGGAGGCCTTTATGTCGAACGTCCTTTTATTATTCGCTTGCCTTTTAATATTAACCGGCTGCCCGCTTAGCCAAAACGCCACCAAAACCCCGCCTCCCCAACAATCTGTCGACCAATCCGTCTCTCAAGGAGATCCATCCATGGCACAAGAAACAGGAACAACCGTTACCACCGCTTCAGGCCTTCAGTACATCGACCAAAAAATCGGCACCGGTGTGAGCCCGCAAAAAGGACAAAAGGTGACCGTGCATTACACGGGAACCCTCACCGACGGCAAAAAATTTGACAGCTCCAAAGACCGGGGAACTCCCTTTCAATTTACGATCGGAGTCGGACAAGTGATCAAAGGATGGGACGAAGGCGTGTCAACCATGAAAGTGGGCGGCGCCCGCAAACTCATCATTCCCTCCAACTTGGCTTATGGAGACCAAGGGGTCCCCGGCGCCATCCCAGCCAAAGCCACACTTAATTTTGATGTGGAGCTTCTCGACGTCAAATAAATGTGGATCGAAACGCATGCTCATTTGTCGGACCCTCAGTTTGATGCGGACCGCGACAAAACAATCGAGCGCGCTTTTTCGAACGGCATTGAGCGAATCATAGAAATCGCCGACGGGCCCAATGAATGGGGGAAAGCCCAGGAATTGGCCGAACGGTATCCGGGAAAAATCTGGTGGGCGGCGGGGCTTCATCCTTATTACGCTGATCAAGCCTCAGATCCTATTTTTGATGACCTCCGTGGATTCGCCAGGCACCCCCAGTTTGTCGCCATTGGTGAAGTGGGGTTGGATTACGCAAAATGCCAAATCCCTAAAGAAACACAGAAAGATACGCTGGCCCGGGCCCTTCAGGCAGCGCAGCAGGTCAACAAACCGTTGGTGATCCACTGCCGGGAAGCCTTTAATGACCTCCTTCCCCTCTTTCGGCAATGGTTTAAAAAACCCCCAACCCAATCTCCCGGCGTCATTCATTGCTTCTCCGGAAACAAAGAACAAGCGGCAGAGTTGGTGGAAATGGGTTTTTACCTGGGAGTGGATGGCCCTATCACCTATCCCAAGGCCCATGATTTGCGCGAAACCTTGGCTTCTGTCCCTCCAGAAAGACTGGTCCTGGAAACGGACTCCCCTTATTTACCACCCCAAAATTACCGCGGCCGACGAAATGAACCTGGGTACCTCCCCTTCATTGGGGAACAACTGGCGAAGATATTGAATTTAGCGCCGGAAAAGCTAGCGACAATTTTAAGACAAAATAGTTGCGACCTGTTTCGATTGAATTGATTCTAAAAATCCAACCAAATCGTTTTAAACTCATTTTAGAAACACCTTGAAAATCACCTTTTTCCCTCCTATATTCAAACTAATGTTTTTCGACTGACGTCGAATCGGCACCCTCCGAGAGATCGGAGCTCGCAAAACCGCAGCACCGGATGAACGCGCAACTGTTCAAGGTGGGCTGGGTTACCGAAATGATCAGGAGATGAATTGAACCGAAAGTTTTTGTCCTTTTTAGTGATGGGTTTTTTTAGCGCGTCTGTAGGCATCACCGCTGAACCCCAATTGGCTTCCAATCCTTCGACACCCCCCACTGTCGGTCGTCAAACCCTTTATTCCAAACCGGCCAAGACGGCCAGAGTCCCTCGAAAAAGAAGAACTGCAAAGAAAACCCTCGCTGTTGCCAAACCCGTGGCGGTTCAAGCTGCGCCGGAAGCTGCCCGTATTGAGTCGGTGCGTCAAAATGTCGAGATCCAACCATCGGGAGCGGACAATTGGGTCAAGGCTTCCAATAAACATTCTTTACAAACCTCAGACAGAATCCGGACCGGAAAACAATCCGTCGCCAGAATAAAAATGGAAGACGGGACCAAAATCTTGCTCCTGCAAAACTCCCAAGCTGAAATTGAAAATATGTCTTCGGTCCAGAAAACCATCAAACTGTTACGAGGACGGGTCCGAGCAGTGGTCACAAAAATTAAGGGAACCCAAAGCTTCTCCATCAAAACGCCCATCGGCGTGGCCAGCGTGAGAGGCACAGAGTTTGAAGTGGAATTCCAAGAAGACGGTGAAAAGATGCAAGTGGACGTTCATTCGGGTTCCGTCGGAGTTTCAAAACTGGGAGACCTCGCCAATGAGGTGATCGTTAATCCCGGTGAATCCATTAAATTTGGACTTGAAGGCGACATGGGCGACCCCATCAAGTCAGGCGCGGCCCCGCTCAATAATCAGGACATCCGAAACGAAGTGGTGGACTCCAAAGTCAAAGATGCCGTGATCGCTCAAGCCGCCGAAGATCTCCGCAACGCCGATTATCAAACGGGGAAATCCTTAATTGATGTGGATGGAAAACGCGTCCGTGTCGAAGAATACATCAGCCGGCCGGCAGCCAATCAATATAAATTGGTTTCGCTTAATGAGCGGGACGACAGATTTGACTATTTCACTTATACGGGAACATTCAATCAAAACCTTCCAGAAGATTTGTCCATCGCCCTTCGACAGGTGGGGGGAAGATTGGGAAGCACGGCCCCCGAATATTATTTGACCGCTTACGAAATGCTTCTTTCCAATACAATTGACAATGTTAATGAGTCAGCCAGTGGCGGACATCGGGTGAGAATTGATTTTGATGGGACGACCTACACCCTTACGAATCCGGACACGTCCGAAACTCATTCTATTGAAGCAGCAGAAGATTTAAACAACGGCACCTTTAAAATTTATAACCCGCTAACCGATAAATTCACCGTCGTGAACGCCGCGGATGTTAACGCGGCGAAAGAAGTGACCATTTCGGACGAAGGAACCTATCGCAATTTTGCCAACACTGACGTTTATTGGAAAACCAGATTTGACTCGCTTACTTATTCCATCAATGGCACGGTAAAAACATCCTACACGCCGAAATTAAGCGTTTCGAATATCTTGGCCTTGGATTTAGATGGTTTGTTTAGCGATGCCCCTATCGGCGCGCAATCCACTTATCCCGAAGGCTCGGGCTCCTTGCATAACCGACTCACACTTTATTACGCGGATGGCTCCGTGACCACGTACGACAATTACATTATTGACGATGAAGGCAACATTGCACCCGCCAGCGCCTTTGCGGGCGTTACCTCAGGCGAGGAATATAAAGGGAAAATTTTGGATTGGAACTATCAGCAAAAAATTAAATCCACCGAAATGAGCGGGGAAATCAATTTGGTAATTGATCCGCGGATCGGCACCCTTTCAGGGTTGATTCAATAATGCGCTCTCTTCCTCTTTTCATTCTTTCTGTTGCCGGATTCGCCGCCGTCTGCGCGGCCGCGCCGGAATATATTCCCGTGCTCCAAGGACATTTCACCACGGGCCAATGGTACGCCCAAGGGAACCGCAGCTCCATGGCTGGAAATGCCGGCATCACCTTTGTTCCCGCAGTCCGGTTTAACAATAAATTCAGTCTAATTCCTGCAGTGGACTCTTCGTACCGAGGAACTCGTTCGGCTGAAGAATTGGCGGGGGGAAGCACTCTTTTCCAAGACACTTGGGAAAATGGAATTGGAATTAAAGCCGTCCATGGTTTGACTGAAAATTGGAAAGTAAAAGAACGGTTCGGCGCCCGGATGAAATGGTACAGGGAAACAACGGACGAGAGCTGGAACGACGGTCTGTATGATTATCGCACCTTCACTTTGGGTACAGAAGTGGAATACCAATGGAGAAAAAATTTAAACGCGGGACTTAGCTACGACGCGAGTTATCTGCAATTTCCAAATTATCAGTCGCTCGAAACCAGTTCTCCCAATAGTTTGGCCCGTGAATTTGCCGGCGAGCATCCACTCGATAACTTTATCAATGTTATTGCCTTAAAAGGATCTGCTCCGTTGGGTTGGAACCTGAGAGGACAAGCGAATATTTATTACTCCCCTCGCTTTTATAAGGATCAAACCGTTGTTGAGCTTTCTGGTTTACTTTCGTCAACGAAAAGAGCCGACGACGCTACAGGCGCGTCGTTAAGCGTCAATCGCCCCTTCCGAACATCCGAAACAACAACTCTTCTGGTTGGCCTTGATTACGGAAACAGCCAATTGAAATCAAATCAAAACCATTACGACGCCCGCACGCCCCAATTTGTCGCCAACTATTATGACTACACTCAAAATCGCGTGGGAGGAAGTTTGTCTTTTGCTTTTGGACACGCGGCGGCGGGCCCAATGGTGATTGATTCAGGATACAGCTATTCCCACCGCAACTATTCAGATCGAACCATTCAATCCGTGGATGGCGCTTATCTCAGTGAAAAACTACACGTGATCGAAACTCAATTTTCTGCGGG